>JALYXP010000367.1 GCA_030947045.1 Verrucomicrobiota bacterium
TCGGCCGACATCCGCATGGTCGTCGATGCGCTTGACCTCTGCTACACGAAAAGCCACGTCGATACATTCGTGATCATCAGCGGCGACTCTGATTTCTCGCCACTCGTCAGTAAGCTACGCGAGAACAACAAGACCGTTATCGGCGCCGGCGTGAAAAAATCGACATCAGATCTGTTCATCAGCAACTGCGACGAATTTTTGTACTACGATGACCTGGTGCGCGCGGAGCCGGCGCGGAAACGCACTGGAATGGCAGCTCGCTCAGATGCGCCTGAAGACTCAGCGTCGAACCAGGAAGCAAGCGCGGACGGCCCATCTTCGGATCGCGCGTTGGATCTGTTGATCCGCACGCTCGAGGCGTTGCGCACGGAACGCGGCGATGATTACCCGATTCGCGGCTCGTTAGTGAAGGAAGCGATCAAACGCCAGAATCCCGGTTTTAACGAACGCGCCCACGGATTTCGTGCGTTTAACGATCTGCTGCTCGAGGCGCAGAAGCGGCGACTCGTGAAACTCGAAAGCGATAAACAAGCCGGCAGCTATATTGTCCGCCTGCCCGAAACGGCGTCACGTCGATCCTCCGGAACGCGTAGCGCGCGCGTCGCTCCGGTAGCTTAGCGGCCGTAGAAGTAGAGCGCGGCGAAGGCCACGAGCAGCGCGATCGCGGTGATCCACCAGATTGTTTTCACCCGCGACGGTTTTAGGCCGGAACCGAACTCGTTTGCGACGAACTCATCGTAGTTGAAGTCGTCGTCTGCGAGATCAACGCCGTCGTAGGTGTCCGCGTCATCGCGCCAGCCGGATTTGTGATCGGCGCCGCAGTTTCGGCAGGCTAGCGCACGTCGAGGGACGTCGTCACCGCAGACCGGACAAATTTCGGGCGTAGGAGTTCGCTTCCGTTTGTCCATCATCACGTTCGCGCGATAATTCGGGAGTCAGTTTGTCCCTCAACCATGAAACGTAACATTGACCGGAGAGGCCGCCTCGCGCGCGGTGGGCTTGGTTTCCTGCTTTTACTGGGAGGCGCGTGCCTGCTGTCGCAGAACGTGCTGCTCGCTGTGTTGTTTTTCGCGTGCGGCATTTTTGCTCTCTTCGAGGCTTATCGCGGCTGGTGCGCTCTGCGCGCCTGTGGCATCAAGACGCCGTTGTAGTTCGCGCTGCCATCTACGCGAACAGTGGCGGCGGAAGAAATGAAACCGCGTAGAGCAAGCCGAAGACGAGATGCGTCTGCGCCGTGCCAGGCACACTGCCGCTGCGATAAGCGCGCACGAGCAACGGCAGCGACAGAATCGTGGCCAGAGTCCAAAAGGGTAGCAGACGAGTCGCGACGCCGATGACAACGAAAAGCAAAGGGCCAAAGAGCAGCACCGTCTGAAGCAGACCGCCGCGCTTCGGCCCTAACGCGGTCGCGAGCGTGCGCACGTGTGCGGCCCGATCGTCGGGCGCGTCGCGCAGGTTATTTGCGTGCAGGATAGCGTCGACGAGAAGACAAACCGGCACGGAGTAGACCGATACGAGAAGCCATTGCCGCAAGGTCATCGACCCCGCTTGCACTCCATACGACCCGAGGGTGAGACCTAGTCCGAAAGCGACGATGATCAGAATGTCACCAAGCCCGTAGCGTTTCAGAAAAGCTGGATAAATAACGGCGCACGCGAGCCCGAGAGCAGCCAGCGGAAGCACAACGGAAGCATTTCGACGAAGCAGGATCACCGCGCATGCACCCGCGAGTGCGAATAGCACGGCCGCGAACGTTAACGTCTGCGGCGGCGTCATTTCACCGCGCGTGAGAACGCCGCTGCCGTGCTCCGGCCGGGTATCGACGCCTTTGATGAAATCGAAGTAGTCGTTGATCACGTTCGCGCCGACGTGCGCGAGCATTGCGCCAAGCAGAGTGACACCAAACGTCGCCGCGTCGAAATGACCGCCGCCGAGTCCCGCATACCCGCGAGCTGCCAGCGCGGTGCCGAGCGTTACCGGCACAATGCTTGCGGGGAGGGAGTAGGCGCGAGTAGCGCGCCAGAGGATCTTACCGGTCACGGCCAGAGCTTAAGCTACGACTATTGAATTTGCTCTCAAACTTGCCTACGCAGCGGTGGTCGATTAGGGACGCGGATGGGATTTGAACAATATCATGAGCCGGTCGCAGAATTGCCGGATGCTACTCGGACCTTTGCGCGGATGATCGTTTCGCTCACGGAAGAGGCAGAAGCAATCAACTGGTATGAACAGCGGATGGCGGTCGAGAAAGATCGCAGCGCCCGCGCGATCATGGCGAACGCGCAGAAGGAAGAATTCAAACATTTCGCGATGGACCTCGAGTGGCTCCTGCGCGCCAAACCGCTCTGGCGCGAGATCGCGCAAGGTGTGCTCTTCACGAAAGGCGACATCGTTCCGCTCGCGGACGAGGCGGAAGAAAACGCCGACTAACGAGCGGTCACTCGCGACCCCAGATCATGGCGACGGAGGTCGTGAGACTTCCGCCCATGTTGAAGGTAAGGAATCTCTTGCAGCCGTTGATCTGGCGCGCATCTGCCTGCCCAGTCAACTGCTGGTAGGCATCGAAAACCTGGCGAACACCTGTCGCGCCGACTGGGTGACCGTCGCCAATCAGGCCGCCGCCGGTGTTGACGGGAATCTCCCACGCGACCTTGCCTTTGATATGTTCGCCACGGACTTGCGGCAGCGCTGTTGCGCCGCTCATCGCAAGCTCAGCGCCTTTACCCGGCTCGGCTAATCCGAGGATCTCGTAAGCGCAGATCTCTGTGATCGAGAAACAATCGTGCACCTCGGCACCGTGCATGTCACGAGGCGTTAGCCCGTCCGTCATCGCGAACGCCTTCTCCGCAGCTTTACGTGCCGTCGAAAACACCGGTGCGTCTTTCTTTTCCAGCGCGAGGTAATCCGTCGTGCTGCCGAATCCGAGCATGCGCGGATACTTCGACTTATCGAGACCGTGGCGGTCCATGTATTTGCCGGAGACGAGAACGACCGCCGCAGCGCCGTCGGTGATCTGCGAGCAATCAGAGACTTTTAGCGGTGGAGCAACGCTGGGGTTTTTATCCGACACCTGAGACGCGGCATCGTAAGTGAGATCCGCATCGCGCATTTGCGCCAGCGGATTCAACCGTGCGTGCGCATAATTTTTATACGCAACCCAGGCGAGCTGTTCCTCTGTCGCGCCATATTTTTCGATGTAGATCTGCGCGATGCGTCCGAACAGCTTCGGAAACATGAAGTCGCCATAGATCGGACGCTCGACGTCGAAGTCAGCCGCAGCTCCGAGGACATCCGATCCGTCGCGCGACGACATCGTCTTTTGCTGTTCCGCACCGACAACCAGCACCGCGTCGTGAAAACCACCCATCACCCACTGCGCGCCGAGTAACACCGACAACGACCCCGAAGCGCATGCCGCCTCTGTATGCATCGTCGGAATCCCATGCAGCGCCGGATCGATCTCCGGCACGAACGCGCCGAGATGCAGCTGCTTCGTGAACTGCCCGCCGTTGAAGTTACCGACTGCCGCAGCTTCGATCTCCTTCGGGTCGATCTTCGCATCCGCGAGTGCCTTCTGGCCCGCTTCGACGATCAGGTCACGAAGCGCTTTGCCTTCTTTTTTGAGGTTGCGCTTAAAGTCAGTGCGGCTCGCGCCGAGGATGTATACGGGTTCCATGAGAGGCGAATTATCTACCCCAAACTTTGCACACTGTCATCCGGAGCGAAGTCGAAAGACCCCGCAGCGCTACCTTGAGTAATGCGACGAGATTAGCGCGCGTGCTGCAGACGCGGATCTGTTTCCGCGATGATGATGCTGACGGCGTGCTGATTGAATCCCTTAAAGCCGCCGTGGCGCTGGAGATTTTCGAGATGGCTGCCGATCGCACCCTTTCGCGTGAATTCGTCGAACTGCTCCTGCGTGATCGATCCACTCTGCAGCAGCCTTTCGGCGCGTGAACGGCGGACGCGAAAACGCTCCCCCTCCGTGAAAGCCTGCTTCAGAAACGGGAAGTCTGAGAACGGCTTCATCGTGTTTACGCCTTCCGCAGCGAGTTGATCGCGCAGCAACGCAAAATCGAACCGGCATTCAAGATGATGCATGCCCGCTTCAAGAAAACTCTCGCCGTGCAATCCGCACCAGAGACCGATCGTGCCAAGCTTCGCTTGCGACGGCAATGGACGGCGTGAGAAATCGACCTCTACTTCGTCGGGGTTAAGATCGACGTCGTTGAAGATGATGATTCCTTCGACTGGCTGCTCCACAATCTGCGCTCCCCAGCCCGCCTGCGCGCCAGCATAGTAGCGCTCGCGGCGATGGAACCCGAGAAGCTCCCAAGCTTTGATCAGGTCGACAAAACACTCGCGCGACGAGCGGAAAGTATGGTGATCGTGATTCGCCCAACCGAGCCCTAACGAGTCCTGCCGACGCTTCTGTTCGCGGGCGGCGCGATTCCGTTTCTCCCAATAGCGACGCTCCTCTTCGAAGACCAGATGACACGCCAAATCGCGACCGACGAGCTCCACCACCTGCGCGATGCGTTCAAGCCCGTGCTTCATCCCTTTCGAATCATCATCCCACACGCGCCGGCGCGTCTGCCAAAGATCACGCGCCGCGAGGTACGCCTTCGTGTCACCTTCCGCAGGGATGTAGCCGCGGTATCCCCGCCGCTCGATTGCTTCGAAGCGCGCGCCATTTTCATCCGAAATAAGTATTCGGCGAAACCTCGAGAGCGGCGCTCCTTCAATGTCGTGCGTGATCCCGTGGATGCCCGCAAAATCAGCGACGTGCTCCGGGCGAATGCCCAATGCGAGCGGGTACTTTGTGTTCGTCGGCGCGATCAAGACCCGCGGCAACATCGCTTCCGGATGCCAGAGCTGCTTTTGCGGATCGGGAGCATCGGCGAGCGGATCATCGGTGTAGCCCGTCGCGCGAAGCGCTGCTTCGTCTGACACCGGGAGCAGCAGGTAGTCCGTCCAGTCGAGGATCAGCGTGCCCGTTTCGTCGCGCATCCGCGTCGCAAGCGTGCGCGCAAAACTGTTCTGCTGCGTGAAGGCATCGATTCGGCCGAGAATGAAGTTCTCAGCGTCGTAACAAAGCGGCCACTCGAAGTTCGTTTCCGCTGCGGCGTGCTCGCTGTTCTCGAGAGTTGCTGTTTCCATGACTTGTTACGCTGTTGCGCTCCCCTCGTCCGCTCCAAAAGTGATACCCTGAGCCAGGGGAAGCTCGGTTGAAAAGTTAATCGTGTTGGTTTGTCGGCGCATGTAACTCTTCCACGAATCGCTGCCGCTTTCCCGGCCGCCGCCGGTCTGTTTCTCGCCGCCGAACGCGCCACCGATCTCCGCGCCGCTCGTGCCAGCGTTGACATTCGCGATCCCGCAATCGCTCCCGACAACGCTCAGAAATTTCTCCGCCTCGCGCATGTCGTTCGTGAAAATTGAAGAGCTTAATCCCTGCGGCACATCGTTGTGCATCGCGAGCGCCTCATCGAAATCGCGGTAGCTCATCAGGTAGAGCAAGGGACCGAACGTCTCGTGCTTCACGATCTCGGATTCGTGCCGAGCAACCGCGACCGCCGGCGTCATGTAGCAGCCACCCGGGAACTCAGGGCCACTTAGCTTCTCGCCGCCGATAAGAATTTCGCCGCCTTCGCTTTTCACCTTCTCGATCGACTGCTGCACTCCATCGACGGCGGCAGAATCAATTAGCGGCCCCATCAACGTCTTGCGATCGAGTGGATTTCCGATGCGTAGGTTCTTGTAAGCGGTCAGCAATTGGTCGCGCAGCTTCTGGGCAACTGCTTCGTGCGCGATCACGCGTCGCGTCGACGTGCAACGTTGCCCGGAAGTGCCGACTGCACCGAAGAAAATTGAGCTTGCCGCCATCGCAAGATCCGCCGTCGGAGAGACGATGAGGGCATTGTTTCCGCCGAGCTCCAGGATGCTTTTGCCGAGCCGCGCGTGCACGGTCTTACCAACGTCGAAGCCCATCCGTGTCGACCCGGTCGCGGAGACCAGCGGGACGCGTTGATCCGCCGCGATTCGCTGTCCGACAGTTGGACCATCGCCAATTAACAGCGAGAAAATCGCAGGATCAGCACCGGTATTGCGGCAAACCCGCTCTGCGAGTTTGATTACTGCGATCGCAGTCAGGGGCGTCTTTTCGGACGGCTTCCAGATGGTGGAATCGCCGCAGACCGCCGCGAGCGCTGCGTTCCACGACCAGACAGCAACCGGGAAGTTGAACGCCGAAATGATGCCGACGAGACCAAGCGGATGCCACTGTTCCATTAGTCGATGGCTTGGCCGCTCCGATTGAATCGTGAGCCCGTAAAGCTGTCGGGACTGACCGACCGCGAAGTCGCAGATATCGATCATCTCCTGCACCTCTCCCTCGCCTTCTGCGATGATCTTGCCCATCTCCATCGTCACGAGCTGCGCGAGGTCGGTCTTTGCTTCGCGCAACGCGTTGCCGAGCTGTCGCACCGTTTCGCCGCGCACTGGTCCCGGTGTTACGCGCCATTTCGCAAATGCTTCCTGCGCCCGCGTGATCGTGCGCTCGTAGTCCTCCTCGGAAGCGGTCCGCACGCGTGCCAGCAGCTTTCCGTCAATCGGTGAGAACTTCTCGATCACCGCACCGCTGCCGCGCCATTCGCCGTCGAACGCACCGGCGTTCTCCTCGGCGATGCCGAGCTTCGCTAGGATGTCGCGCATGTTATCGACACATCCGCCGGCATTCGTCGCGCAGCACGTTCATCGCTTCGTCGGCCACTTCGGCTGTGAGATCCAGCGCCGGCCGGAAACGGATCGTGCGTTCACCCGATTTCAGCACCAGCAAGCCGTCGTCATAAAACCGGCGCCATGCCTCATCGCGGGTGGTCGAATCTGGAAGATCAAACGCGATGAACAATCCGCGACCACGTACCGCAGTCATCATCGGACATTCCGCTGCGATCTCCCGCAGCGACGCGACGATCCTGTCGCCGATGACGCGCGCGTTCTCGAAGAGTTTCTCCCGTTCGATGATCTGGAGGAAGTGCTTCGAACGCACCATGTCGGTGAAATTGCCACCCCACGTTGAGTTCAGCCGACTAGGCATCCGAAACGCGTTGTCTTCCACTTCGTCGAGCCGGGGCCCGGCCATTACACCGCAGACCTGCACCTTTTTGCCGAACGCCATCAGGTCCGGCTTCACCCCGAAATGCTGTGAGCACCATGCTTTCCCCGTCGTTCCGAGACCTGTCTGTACTTCATCGAAAATCAGCAGCATCTCGTTCTCGTCGCAGATCTCGCGCAGCTTTTTCAGCCATTCCGCGCGGAAATGATTGTCGCCGCCCTCACCCTGAATCGGCTCGATGATGATCGCTGCGATATCAGTCCCGCGCTCAGCGATGAACGCGCGGATCTCGGCCTCGGACTTCGCTTCACGATCGGCAACGTCCCGTTCGCGCTCGCCGTCGCCTAACGAGTAGTCGATTGACGGCGTCAACACGCGAGGCCAGTCGAACTTCGCGAACAGATCCGTCTTCTTCGGATCAGTATTCGTAAGGCTCATCGTGTAACCGCTCCGGCCATGGAACGCGTGGCGGAAGTGCAGGATCTGTGTGCCGCGCTCGCCGTGACCGGCGGCGATGTTCTTGCGCACCTTCCAATCCATCGCCGCCTTCAGGCAGTTCTCGATCGCGAGCGCACCGCCTTCGATGAACAGGTAGCGATCGAGCGGCGCGAACCCAGCGACGCGCGCAAACGTCTCCACGAAGTCTGCATACTGCTGTGAATAGACGTCGGAGTTAGCCACTTTTGCTTTAGACGCCAGGAGAAGTTCCTCTTCCACCGCCGGCTCGCGAAAATGCGGATGGTTGAACCCGACGGGCACCGAGCCGAAGAAACCGTAGAAGTCGATCAACCGATGACCGCTCGCCGCGTCATACATGTAGGAGCCTCGACTCTGTTCGAGATCGAGAACGACCTTGAAGCCGTCCATCAGAACGTGCTTTCCGAGCGTTTTCAACGCATCGGCAGCGGCGCCTTGGATGCTGTCGTTGTGGGGTTTGCTCTCAGCGGAACGGCTACGCACAGGAGTGCGGGCCGCCTCCGCGAGCACAGGAGGCATACTCATCCGAGAGGGTAGCGGTCGCGGTCGGGTGGGTCAACCGAGGCGGACTCCAACGGAGGCCGCTCGCTACACAATCCCCGTCCGCAGCAGTTCGTGCTTGCCGCCCATCATCTCCTGCGTCAACGCATACCCTCGCTGATCGGTGTTCTTCGAGGTGCCGGCGAAGTGATGATCAATGCGGGACTTGGCCGAGTCGCAGAAGTAGTTGGCTAATGAGAGGATCTCGTCGGCAGGCTTGCCGTGGTCGATTAAATGCTGCGCGTAAGAGCAGGTCGCGCTCATCGCGAAGAGCTCGGTCGCCACGCCGACGAACCGCGAGAGGAGCAGTTGCTGGCTGTCGAGCTTCGGGCCAAAGCGCATCATCGCGTGGAACAAGCCGCGGGCGAGCTTCTTCGCCGTGGCGGCGCCATACTGCATGTGCGGACGGAGATCCGCGTGCAGTTTGCTCAAGTCGCCGGCGTTTGCCTTCGTGTATTGCCGTGGATACCAGCGCGAATAGAACGAGCCGGAGCCGAACATCGACTTCATCCGCGTGCTCATCGGCAGCTGCGTATTGAAGATGGCGCCGCCGACTTTTAGGTGCGGATCGAGTGCGTCACGTGCGATCAGTAAACGCATAATTTCGCTCGAGCCTTCGAAGATGGTGTTGATGCGGCAATCGCGCAGGAAACGCTCGACCGGGATCGGCTCTTCACCGCGCCCCGCAAGCGACTGCGCCGTCTCGTAACCGCGGCCGCCGCGCACTTGCATCGCGTCGTCGGCAATGCGCCAGGTCGCTTCCGTTGCCCACATCTTGCACATCGCTGTTTCGATGCGGAGATCGCCCGCCTTTTTGTCAACGAGCGCAGAGGTCAGGAAGGTCATCGCCTCCATCGCGAAAGTGTTCGCTGCCATGTCAGCAACTTTACCCGCAATCGCGGAATGCTGGCCAATCGGCGCACCCCACTGCACGCGCTCGCTGGCCCACTTGCGGCAGATCTCCACGAGTCGCTTCGACAACCCGACGCACGCGGCCGGGATCGTGAGGCGTCCGGTGTTCAGAGTCGTCAGGGCGACCTTCAACCCCTGCCCTTCTTTCGCGATCAAGTTCTCGCGCGGCACACAAACGTTCGTGAACTTCACGATACCGTTATAGAGCGCGCGAAGCCCCATAAAGTGACAGCGATACGTGATCTCCACGCCCGGATAATCGACATCGACGATGAACGCGCTGATCTGCTTCCGCTCCTTGCCGTTGACCATTTTGGAAGGCGTCCGAGCCATCACCACGAGCACGCCCGCTTTGATCAAGTTCGTGCACCAAAGCTTCTCGCCGTTCAGCACCCACGCCGTGCCATCTTCCGAAAGCTCCGCCTTCAGGCTCATGTTCGCCGGATC
>JALYXP010000401.1 GCA_030947045.1 Verrucomicrobiota bacterium
TTGATTCTCGAGCTGCTCGAACACACCGAGCCACTGCACAAGGTTACGATAATTCCGCGCGGACCATCACTCGGTTCAACGATGTGGCTTCCCGAAGAAGACAAATATACCAATCGCAAAAACGAGCTGCTCGCGAGCCTGGCTGTCAGCATGGGTGGACGCGTGGCCGAAGAAATCGTCTTCGGCGATGTAACGAACGGCGCCCGCGGCGACATTAAGATGGCCACGTCAATGGCGCGTCGCATGGTCTGCGAATGGGGCATGAGCGAAAAGATGGGAATGGTCGAGTACGGCGAGCACGAAGATTACGTGTTCCTGGGTCGCGACATGGGAAAGGGCCGCGACTACAGCGAAGCGACGGCGGAGGAGATCGATCGCGAAGTGCGCAAGCTGATCGACGATTCGTATGCGCGAGCGAAGAGCGCTCTAACCGAACACCGCGACAAGCTCGAAATCATCGCGAAGGCGCTCCTCGAGTTCGAAACCCTCGATGGCAGCCAAATCCGGGACATTATCGAGCACGGCCGGATGATGAATCCGCCGCCCGGTCCGCCAGCGTCTTCGATACCCGAGATGCCAGCCGAGAAGCCGCCGAAACAGGTGATAGTCGCGCCAGATGTAACTCCGCCACTCGGCGGCGGCCTCAGCGGCGCGCCTGCTTAGTCACGTCCACACTCTCGACAGGTCATCCCGAGCGAAGTCGAGGGATCTCTCGCCCGGTAGGCGACACACACCTTCAGGTTAACGGCGCGCCGAAAGCGCGCGCGGTAATCCGAACTCTACAGCTTTGGCCCGCCGGTGCTTACCACGTGGACCGTGCTGGCCTGAGGTCCCATTTCGCCGTGCGAAAGGTCGAAACGCACTTCGGTGCCGATTTTCAGTTCCGCGAATGAAGCATTCACCACTGCATTCCGATGGAAGTAGACATCGACTCCGCTGCCGTCCGTGACGAACCCATAGTCACTAAACAATTTCGTCACCATGGCGCGTGGTTCGGCATGCGTCTTCACCTCATGCCTTTGACGCTCGACGAGATCCTTCAACTGCCGCTCCATTGTCTTGAACGCATCGTTGATGATCTTCGTGAGCGGCTCATGCATCTCGTGCTCCGTCTGCTTTTCGTCCGCGACCAATTCGTGTCCGGGCGGCACAGTCAGATCAATGCGGACGCGAAACGGATTGCCGGAGCGTTGCTGCTGATTCGGATGCTCAACCACGATATCGCAGCGGCTGATGTGATCACAGAAGCGATCCAACCGCGCGGCCTTGCCCCGAATTAGATCATCGATCTCTTCTGTTTTTTCGACGCCGCGATAAGAGATTTCGACAGGTAGTTGCATAGAGTTGGTAAGTGCTACGCGGCAGATAATCTGCCGCAGGTGTTGGAAACAGGTCGCGCCATTTGCCGCGAAAAATCAGATGGGTTGCAGCGAACGAAAATGATCCCGCAGCTTCGATGGCTCGATCTTCACAAGATCGGATTTCACATGTTCAACGATGCGCTCGCGCACCGCCGGCGGAAGCAAATCCACGACCGACGAATAAATCGAAGCCGGCGCCGCAAACGACCACCCCTCGGTGCCTAAGAGCTGTACCGTCTCGGTGATATTATCGGCTAGCTGCTGGAAAATCCGGCGATCGTTCTCCGTTTCGAGCCCCTGCCGTTCTGCCACGCCACCAATATGCCGATCGCTGCCAGCGGCGCCGCCGCCATCGCCCGCAGAGAAACGACCGGCCTGATCCGTGAATTTATCCTTGAAGCGACCGTGCGCATCAGTGAGGTCGAACGCCTGCACAAGTTGAAGGCTCGCGCCGCGATTCGGCGCCTCGTTTACTTTGTAGGCCTTCAACCCGCCGCGGTCGGCAACAATGATAAGTGATGCTGGAGTCATTTGGATTCTGTTGGAGTGCTAAACAGAATCGTTTCGCAGCCGCGAAGTGCGCTGACGAAGTTGCTTCTCTGTGACGCCAGCTCAGGCGAGCGGCGAACGCTGATAGCTCGCCAGCAAATCAGCGACGTCCCGATAAATCGCAACCGCACCGGAGGCGCGCAGCTCGTCCTCCGCGAACCCGCCGCAGAGCAGCCCGATTGTGAGCAGCTGTGTCTTCTTCGCCGCGTCGACATCGTATGGTGTATCACCAACGACGATTGCCTCTTGCGCCGGCAGATCGAGTTGGTTCAACGCGGCAAGAAACACGTCGGGCGCGGGCTTCGAATTCCGCACATTGTCTTTCGCCGTCTGCGCATCGATCAACGCACCGATCTCCGCCAGCTTTACGTAATGGTCGACTTCCGCCGCGCTACCGGACGAAGCGAGCGCGATCTTCTTCCCGTGCAGGCGGAGCTTCTCGAAAAGCTCTCGCACCTTCGGGAACGGTCGAACCCGCGACAGATACTTCGATTTGAAAAGGTCCGACCTGTACTTCTCGACCTCCGGACCGATCCTCTTCATCTCCACCGGATCGAGAAACATCGGCAGGTATTGATCTCCACCTTTGCCGATCTGATGGCGCAGTTTGTCGTAGGAAAACTCCTGTCCGAAATGGCGAAACGTTTCCTGCCACGCCTCCGTGTGGAGGTCGTTTGAGTCGACCAGCGTGCCGTCGAGATCGAAAATAACGCCGCGGATCATCAACTTGCTTCCGCCACTTCGCCTTTCGCTTTCCGGGCGCGCGCCGACTTGCTGGCGCCACGCGTCGGCGGCTTTTCCTCGCGAGGAACGAGCACTTCACGCTTCCTCCACGATTCGTGCCGCGCCTGTGCCTGCGAACCAGCCGTGAGTCGCAGCAATTTCACCGAACGCCCCTCGACCTCGAAGTCGTCGCCTGACGCGTATTTCGCGTCGTCATCGACGAACCCCTCGGGCTCGACCGTATCCATCACGATGCGCCACTCGAGGTTCTGCTGGCCCGGCAGCACGAACGGGATCGTGTCGTAATGCGCGTTGATCAGGAGCAGGAACGTCTTGTCGCGAATCGGCTCACCTTCGAAGCTGAGCACGTCGATCGTATCGCCGCTCAGGAGCATCCCGAGGCAGCGCACAAAGGGCGACGACCACTCCTCGTCGCTCATCTCGTTACCACCGGGATTGAACCACATCACATCTTTGATTTCCGAGCCCCGGATGCGTCGGCCTTGAAAGAACTTCGGGCGCCGGAAGACGGGATGTTCATGGCGCAGCTTGATCAACCGCTTCGTAAATTCGAGCTGCTCGTTCTGTTCGTCCGTGCGATCCCATGTTAGCCAACTGATCTCGTTGTCCTGGCAGTAGGCGTTATTATTACCGCCTTGCGTGCGGGCCCATTCGTCGCCGGCGGTGATCATCGGCACGCCTTGCGACAACAGCAGCGTCGTCAGCATGTTCCGCCGCTGCCGGCCGCGCAGATCGTTGATCTCCTCGTCGTCCGTCGGTCCTTCCACCCCGTGATTCCACGAGTGATTATTGTTGTCGCCGTCGTTGTTGTTCTCGCCGTTCGCCTCGTTGTGCTTGTCGTTATAGCTAACGAGATCGTTCAGCGTGAACCCGTCATGCGCGGTGATGAAATTGATACTGGCGTAAGGTCGACGGCCATTGTGTTGATAAAGGTCCGGGCTGCCGGTGAGCCGATAAGCCATCTCACCGATGCGCGCCTCGTCGCCCTTCCAGAAGCTGCGCACCGCGTCGCGATACTTCCCGTTCCACTCCGCCCAAAGCACCGGGAAATTCCCGACCTGATATCCGCCTTCGCCGACATCCCACGGCTCGGCGATTAGCTTCACCTGTGAGAGCACCGGGTCCTGGTGAATAATCTCGAAGAACGCGTGCAGCTTATTCACGCCGCCAAAATCGCGCGCGAGAGTCGATGCCAGGTCGAACCGGAATCCATCGACGTGCATCTCAAGCACCCAGTAACGCAGGCTATCCATCACCAGCTGGAGTGTGCGGGGGTGTAAGAGATTGAAGGTGTTCCCCGTGCCCGTAAAATCCATGTAATACCGCTGATCTTCCGGCGAGAGCCAGTAGTAGGCGTGATTATCGATGCCGCGAAAACTCAGGGTTGGCCCAAGGTGATTCCCTTCGCCTGTATGGTTGTAAACCACGTCCAGAATCACCTCAATGCCGGCTGCGTGGAGGTTCCTTACCATCCCTTTGAACTCCGAAACCTGCCCGCCTAAACCACCGCTACTCGAGTATCTCGCTTCCGGCGCGAAGTAACCTAACGAGTTGTAGCCCCAATAATTTGTTAGTCCTTTGTCGACCAGGATCTTATCGTTCACGAACTCTTGCACCGGCAGTAACTCAACCGCCGTCACTCCCAGATCGGTCAGATATTTGATCGAGGCCGAGCTACCGAGCCCCGCATAGGTCCCACGCAATTCCTCCGGCACATCCGGACACAACCGCGTGAAGCCTTTCACGTGCACCTCGTAGATCACCGAGTTGTTCAACGGCGTTCGCAGCGCCTTGTCGTTTCCCCAATCGAACGCGGAGTCGATCACCACCGCCTTCGGCATTCCCCAGGCGTCGTCGCGAAAGTCGCGCGTCAGGTCTCCCGCCTCGCCGCCGACGACATAGCCAAACATCTCGTCCGACCAGTTGATATTCCCGGCGATCGCCTTGGCATAGGGATCGATCAGCAATTTCGAGCTGTTGAACCGCATGCCGCGCTCCGGATCATACGGCCCGTAAACGCGATAACCATAAAGTTGCCCCGGACGAACATCCGGCAGGAATAAATGCCACACCTGATCGGTGTGCTCGGTCATCGGGATCCGGATATTTTCCTGGGTGGAATCGACGCGATCGAACAAGCAAAGGTCGACTGACGTAGCGTTCTCGGAGAAGAGCGCGAAGTTCACGCCATTTCCCATCCACGACGCACCAAGCGGGTACGGATAGCCGAGCCAAATCTTAACAGGTGTCATAAAAGCGGGAGCAGTTCCTATGCATTACAGGAACGGCCCCCGCAATCGAAACGCAGATGCGCGCCCGCTGGATGCCACAGCGAGCAATCTGTTCTGTTTCGCCGATCATCTGTGCGTTCGACGCTCGACCTCGAACGTCCGAAGTTGCACGTTCGTTCCTGTCCGATGAGCTTCGCGCGCCTTTTCCCCGACGCCGATTACCGGCATCATCTCTCTGTTAAACGTGGCGACCTCGCTTCGTTTTTCGCACCACAGGCAGATCACGCCGAGGTTATCGCCGAGCGCAATCGTTGGCTCGACGAATCGCCGCAGACCTGCGCAGCAGCTTTAGACACTGCGATGTCCGCGAGCGAGGAAGCGGCGCGGGTTATCATGCGCGGAGAGCTACCGTTGTCATCGAGCGATCCGTTCGCGGCAATGGTCGAACTCGGCCGCGTCACCGAACCCGACATCCTCCTGCTCGAGAAGGATGACAACGACATATTCAACGTCGTTGCGGGCTGCGTCTGTTTTCCCTCATCGTGGTCGTTCCCCGAGAAGCTTGGCTTGCCGCTCGACGTAATCCACACCGTCGTGCCAGACCTGAACAGTGCGATCGGCGGACCGATCTCGCGCTTCCTCGGAAAAATCCAACCGGGCGTGAGTTGGGAGCGCTCAAACTGGGGCCTCAGCTCATCACCCGAACGCAACCAGCATCCGACACGCGGCATTCCGCGGCTCGTTCCGCCGCTTACCCTCGAGCGCGTTTGGCTGCGCGTCGAAGATCAGATCCTCAGCATCTTACCCGAAACCAAAGCGCTGCTTTTTGGGATTCGGATTGTGACCGTCTCGCTGAGTGAACTCTGCGTGCGCGAACCCGAAGCCGCCGCGGGATTACAACGCGCGTTGGCGACAATCACCGACGAGATGGCCGCATACAAGAACCTCGCGGCTGCTCGCGCTCAGATCGTGGAGCTGCTGCGTTCCTAGCCGATCTTCTTCCGGAAGCGCAGTGAGCAAACGCAAAACAACAGCACCGCCATCCCGCAAAGAATTGCGAACGACTGCCAATACTCGAAAAACGTCGCGCCGCGCAGAATGATCCCACGCATCAGCGCGATGAAGTAGGTCGTCGGCATCACTGCGCCGATCGCGTAGAAGATGGCCGGCATTGTCTCGCGCGGGAAAATGAAGCCGGAGAAAAACACGCTCGGTAGGATAAACGCCATCGACATCTGCAGTGCCTGCATCTGGTTCTCCGCCTTCGTCGCGACGAGCAATCCAAGACTTAACAGCGCGAAGACATAAACGAACGTTGACGTGATCATCGCGACCACGCTGCCGGCGATCGGCACCGCGAAGACGAAGCGCATGATTGCGAATAGTAGAATCGCCATCAGCATCCCGAGGCACAGATAGGGCACCAATTTCCCGAGCATCAAACCCCACCGACTCAACGGACTAACGAGCAGCTGCTCGATCGTCCCCTTCTCTTTTTCGCGCACGACCGCCATCGCGGTGGCGAAGGTCGTGCCGATTTGCAGCACCACACCGATCACGCCCGGGACAAAGAAGTTCGGGCTTCGCATCGTCGGGTTGTAAAGCATCTGCGGACGCACCTCGATCGGCACGTGCTGCGTGCCGGTCTCGTGCATGAGCCGCTGCACGGATTGCGATAACGTCACCGCCACCGCCGTATTCAACGCTTGCAGCGCGGTCGTCGAGTTCGAGCCGTCGATCAGTAATTGCACCTGCGCCGGATAGCCCGCGCGTAAATCGCGCGTGAAATGCGGCGGAATCTGCAAGCCAACGTACGCGTTGCCCTTGCGAATCTCGCTCGCGAGCTGTTCGACATTCTGCACCTCGCCGACGACGCGAAACGTTTCCGTATTCACGAAGCGATCGACGAACTGGCGGCTCTCGATCGTGCGGTCCTCGTTCAGCACGGTCATTGCCATGTGTTTCACGTCGTTATCGAGCGCGTAGCCGAACGCGATCATCTCGACCAGCGGCGGGAAGAGCATGAAAAACAACGTCATCGGATCGCGGAGCACGATGATGAACTCCTTGAAAAGGATGGCGTTAAAGCCGCGGAATGGCCGCGTTTTCATCGCGTCTCCTCTCCGCAGACTTTTGCCATAGATGAACACAGATTTTCACAGATGCGACGCAGGAAAATGGGAGCGCTCTCCTTCCCCATCTGTGTTTCATCTGTGTTCATCTGTGGCCTACCTCCGCTTTGCTTTCGCCCGCATGTTGCGCGGTTAACCCAACGAACACGTCCTCCAGCGACGGCCCAATCTCGTGAATCTCCGACTTGGTGATGCCGACGCTCCGCAGCTTCGCTTCGATCTGCGGCTGATCGATGGCATCCGAAACCAGCAAGTGCATTGATTGACCGAACACGGTCGCACTCCGCACGCCCGGAACTTGCCGCATCGCCTGCAAAGCGGTCGTCACATGATCGCAGGTTACATCGAGACGACGCGTTCCCGCCGGGCTCACTTCCGGCATCTGCTTGAGCTCATCGGGCTCGCCGCAAACAATCAGCTTCGACATATAAATGTAGCCGACATGATCGCAGCGCTCCGCTTCATCCATGTAGTGCGTCGTGACGAAAAGCGTCATTCCTTGCCCCGCAAATTCGAACAGCAGGTCCCACAGTTCACGTCGGGCGACAGGATCGATACCTGCGGTTGGTTCATCGAGAAACAGCACACGCGGCTGGTGCATCAATGCACAAGCCATGGCGAGCCGTTGACGCCATCCACCGGAGAGCAATGCAGCGCGACGGTCGATGTACGGCTCCAAATGCGTGGTCGCGATCAGCTCGTCGCGTCGCTGTTTCAGCACGCTGCCTTTGAGCCCGTAGAGCTTCCCGGAAAAGGTCAGGTTTTCGTCGACTGTCAGTTCGTCGTAGAGCGAGAACTTCTGCGACATGTAACCAATCATTTCCTTAATCGCATCGCCGTCTTTCATGACGTCGCGTCCGCCGATTCGGGCAGCGCCTTCGCTCGGCTCAAGAATACCGCACAGCATTCGGATCACCGTCGATTTGCCGGAGCCGTTCGGGCCGAGGAACCCGAAGATCGAGCCCTTCCCGACGGTGAACGAAACGTGGTCGACTGCCGTGAAACTGCCGAAACGTCGCGTCAGCCCATCGCATTCAATCATCGCTTCGACGGTCATCTCGAGCGGAGCGGAACAGCGTGGAGCGCAGTCGAGAGATCCCGTTGCGCTACTTGAGGTAATGCCACGGGGTACCTCGACTTCGCTCGGGATGACAGAGTGCTCATTTCGGCACGTTCGGAAACGTCACGTC
>JALYXP010000408.1 GCA_030947045.1 Verrucomicrobiota bacterium
ATGTGGTTGGACAATCCCAGACCGGTTCGGGCAAAACCGCCGCGTTTGGCATTCCTGCAATCCAGCTCGTCGACGCGGGCCTGCGGGCGCCGCAGGTGTTGATTCTCTGCCCGACGCGCGAACTCGCCGTGCAGGTGGCGGAGGAAATCTCGAAGCTGGCCTTCTTCAAACGCGGAGTGCGCGAGCTGCCGATCTACGGCGGGCAATCGTACGAGCGGCAATTCCGCGGGCTCAGCGCGGGCGCGCAAATCATCATCGGAACTCCGGGGCGAGTGATGGATCACCTGGAACGGAAAAGTCTCAAGCTCGACCAGATCAAGATGGTGATTCTCGATGAAGCCGATCGCATGCTCGACATGGGATTCGTCGACGACATCAAAACGATCTTGCGCGAAGTGCCGGCGGAACGGCAGACGGTGTTTTTCTCGGCGACAATCCCGCGTCCGATTCAGGAGCTGATCAAGACGTTCACGCGCAATCCGGTCAGCGTGCGCGTCGAGGCGGAGGCGATGACCGTTCCCGCGATCGAGCAGATCTACTATGAGGTCGATCGACGCTCGAAGCTCGAGGTGCTGTGCCGGTTGCTCGATCTCGAGGATGTGAAGCTCGCGATCGTTTTCTGCGCGACCAAGATGATGGTGGACGAATTGACCGAGCATCTCGTCGCGCGCGGTTACAGCGCGGACAAGCTGCATGGTGACATGACGCAGGCGATGCGGGAACGCGTCATGGGGCGGTTCCGCAAACGCGCGGTCGAAATCCTGGTCGCGACCGATGTGGCGGCGCGCGGGCTCGACGTCGACGACATCGAGGTAGTGTTCAATTACGACCTGCCGCATGACGGTGAAGACTACGTGCATCGCATCGGACGGACGGGTCGCGCGGGGAAGGGGGGCAAGGCGGTGACGTTCGTGGCAGGCCGCGAGATTTACCGGCTCGAAAACATCCAGCGCTTCACGAGAAGTCGGATGCGCCGCGCGAAGATTCCTTCCGCCGAGGAGGTGGAAGGCAAGCGCGCGACGGCCTTCGCGGAAGCGCTGCGTGAGACGCTCGAGAAGGGGGAATACAAGCGGCACGACGAGCTGCTCGACAGCCTGCTGGAGCAGGGTAATTCGCCGACCGATATCGCATCGGCGTTGATCCACTTGTTAGGCGATGACAAGCCGCGCGCCGGACAGCCGATTCATGAAGATCGACACGGGATGCCTGATCCTTCCGCGAGGGAACGGAGGGAGCGTGGTCGGGATGATGATAACGAGCGCGGACCGCGGCAGCGGAGAGAAAGCACCGGACGAGCACCGCGAAACGAGAATCCCGACCTGATCTCGCACGAGCCGGGAATGGTGCGACTCGCGTTCAATGTTGGCCGCAGTCATGGCGTCCAGCCAGGAGATTTCGTCGGCGTGATCGCGGGCGTTACAGCCATTCCGAAAGGCGAAATCGGCGCGATCCATCTGCAGCCAACGAAGAGTCTCGTCGACGTGGCGGAAGCGCGCGTTCCGCTATTGCTGAAAAAGTTGAACGGGATCCAATTCAAAGAGCGGAAGCTTGCAGTGCGTCTCGCGACCGAAGGTGCGAAGCGGATCGGCTAACGTGCGCCTACAGGTGGAACGATGAAGCTTTGGATCGGAACCTCGGGCTTCCAATATCCGGAATGGAAAGGGACTTTCTACCCGGAGACGATGCCGACGGCGAAGATGTTGCCTTATTATGCGGAACGCTTCTCGGCGACGGAGGTAAATTACACCTTTCGACAGATTCCGAGCACGAAGACGATGGAGCGGTGGACGTCGCTTACGCCGCAGGAGTTTCGCTTCAGCCTGAAGGCGCCGCAAAAGGTGACGCATTTCGCGAAGCTGCGGGAGTGCGCGGACACGCTGCGCTATTTCCACCAGGTGACGTCGCAACTCGGCGCGAAGCTTGGGCCGGTGCTGTTTCAGTTGCCCGGCAGCTTCAAGAAAGACACGGCGCGGCTGGCGGCATTTTTCGAGGAGGTGCCGAATGGGATGAAAGTGGCGTTCGAGTTTCGCGATGCATCGTGGTTCGACGAGGAGGTGTTTGCATTGCTCCGCCAATGGAACGCGGCGCTATGCATCGCGGAGAGTGCGGACCTCGCGACGCCGGTGGAGGCGACGGCGGACTTCGGTTATCTGCGGCTGCGGCGCGAGGATTACGACAGCGTCGCTATCGGGCGCTGGGCAGACGAGATCCGCACAAACGCGGCGCAATGGAGCGACGTATTCGTGTTCTTCAAGCACGAGGAAAGCGGCGTTGGCCCGAAGTTCGCGACAGAGATGAAGCACTTGCTGGCCTAACGAGTGCGCG
>JALYXP010000426.1 GCA_030947045.1 Verrucomicrobiota bacterium
CTCGAAACGAGTCTGCTGTTGTCCCGGGCTCGTCGACGAGAGGTAGGCGAGCCGTTAACCAGCTATTTAATCACCTGCGCGCCGGATCGGTATCGCCCGACATACATAATTCCGGCGCGCGCAGAGCGCCGGATCAATCTAAGGTTGACGATGCTTTACCGGATCTGCGTTGCCGTTGTTCTTGCGTTTCAAGCCATAACGAATCTGGCCGCTGAGCCCACGCCGGGAAGTTCCCCCGCGCCTGAAAAGGAAGCTACCCCCGCGACTGCTCCGGGAATTTTCTACGATTCATCGAAGACCAATGCGTGGGCGATTAAAGGCAAAGTTATTTTCAGCGTCCCTGAGGGAATCTTTGTACGATGCGAACGCAATTTGGAACCCGGTCAGCGCAGGCCCAAAGAAGGTGAGATTGTCTTCATCCGGGATCCCTTTCCGGATCTCGCCACGTTCAAGAATCTAAAGATCGGCTCGGAGGTGAGGCGCGACGGGTTTTCCATCGGCATGCTCCCGAATAAAATCGGCCACAAAATTCCGGCAGAAGTGCACGGGTTTGAATTACGCTAACTATCCCAGTCTGCCGTAACGCCATCGGGAGACAGCTTAACTGCGAATACCTTCCTGCGGCATTAATCGGCTCCTCAATGAATTTTTCCGGCCACCACTCCAGCCGGGCCAGCAAAAGCCTTCGCCTTAGCTGGTAAACAGCTCCGTCACGATGTCGCTCGCCTGGCCGACCTGCTCGTCGCAAGTTTGCTTCGGGGAAAGAGTCGCGGCGTCAAAAGGAGAGGAATTTGCCCCGCAGCATATCCGCCGTGATCGGAAGCTACAAAGACCGCGCTCGTCGTGGCATCGACTGGATGGATGGCGAACAAAGTCGTGATTCTTCCTGTAATGCCAAAAGCGCCGACAAAAGGGCTCAGAAAAGATTTTATTTTTTGGTTGCGTTCGTTTTTCCTCGGTTTTCGTGCCAACTTCCACCGGTCCAATGCCTGCCGAGTCTTCATCTGCGCCCGCCGGTCCAAGCGCGGAGATCGCACTGCTTTTGCGTGAGCTTCTCCCGGACGGCGCCGTGGCCGATGAAATCGCCAAGACTCACTCGCTCGAGGCTATGCTGCCGGCCTTGTATGAGGAATTGCGCCAGCTCGCCTCGAATTATCTGCGCCGCGAGCGGCCGAATCACACGCTGCAGCCCACGGCGCTGGTGCATGAAGTTTACCTGCGGCTCTCCGGCGACAGGCCGATCGACTGGAAGGATCGCGCGCATTTCCTCGGCATCGCGGCGCGTATCATGCGGCGAATTCTCGCGAACTCCGCCGTAGCGCGCGGTGCGCAGAAACGTGGCGGCGGCGCAACCAAGGTCGCGCTCGATGAGGCGCTCGATTTCTCAAAAGAATGCACTGTTTCACTCGTCGGCGTGGACGAGGCATTGCGCTCGCTCGAAGCGGTCGATCCACGCCAGGGTCGCGTCGTTGAATTGCGGTTCTTCGGGGGGCTAACGATCGAAGAAATCGCCGAAGTGCTGCAGATATCGCCCGCGACGGTGAAGCGCGAATGGGCGACTGCGAAGCTCTGGCTGCAGCACGAGTTGCGCGAGGAAGCAGCATAGCGCTTCGCAAGGTCGGATGAACGCGGAGCGCTGGCAGATCATCAAGTCGATCCTCGCCGACGCGCTTGAGTTTCACGACACATCGGAGCGATCCGCATTTCTCGCTCAAGCATGCGTCGATGACGCTGCTCTTCGGCGTGAGGTCGATTCATTCCTCGTGGAAGATCCCGACGGGCTTGAGAAATTTGCCATCGGGTCGCAAGAGGCAGCCGACCACGACCAGGCCACCACCAACACCGGCCGGCGGATCGGCGCGTATGAGCTCGTGCGTGAGCTCGGACGCGGCGGCATGGGCACCGTTTGGCTAGCACGTCGTGCAGACGAGCGTTTCGAGCAGGAAGTGGCGATCAAACTCCTCAAGCGCGGCACGGACACAGAAGAAGTGCTGCGGCGTTTTCGAGAAGAACGCCGCATCCTCGCGCGGCTCGAACATCCCGGCATCGCGCGCCTGCTCGATGCCGGCGAATCGGAGGACGGCTTGCCGTTTTTCGTGATGGAATACGTCGCCGAGGGCGAACGGCTTACCTCCTTTGCGCAACAGCGCGCGCTGCCAATCCCTGCGCGCATCGAGCTATTCCGGAAGGTTTGTGCGGCGGTGCAATTCGCGCACCAGAACCTTGTCGTCCATCGCGACCTTAAACCGGGCAACATTCTCGTAACACCGGATGGCGATCCGAAGCTGCTCGACTTCGGGATCGCGAAGCTGCTCGCCCGCGGCGACGATGAATGGGAAATGACCACGCTCGGGAGTGAGCGCCTTACCCCGGCTTACGCTTCACCCGAGCAAATCCGCGGCGAATCGGTAACGACAGTCAGCGATGTTTACGCTTTGGGCGCTCTACTTTACGAGGTGCTCGCAGGCACCGCGCCGCATCGTTTCGCGAGTGCCCGGCCGTCGCAGTCCGAACTCCTGCGCGTAATCTGCGAGGAAGAACCGGTGCGACCGAGCATCGCGGCGGAGCCCCGGGAGATGCGACGTCTCTTGCGCGGCGATCTCGATACGATTGTGCTCCGCGCAATGTCGAAAGCGCCCGAGCGGCGTTATCCGAGTGCTGGAAGCTTGTCGGACGATCTCCGGCGTTACCTCGAAGGTAAACCTGTCCGCGCTCGTGCGGACACTCTCGGTTACCGCGTGCGGAAGCTCGTAGCGCGGAACCGGACTGCGTCCGTGGCCGCGGCGGTTGTCACCATCACCCTGCTGGTCAGCGTCATCGTGACAGCGCGCGAAGCTCGCATCGCGCGCCAGCAACGTTCATATGCGGAACGGCGCTTTCAGGACCTGCGCAAAGTAGCGAATTCCTTCCTCTTCGAGCTCGACGACGCGATGGAAACGCGGCCGACCGCTGCGCGGAAGCTCCTTGTGCAACGCGCGCGCGAGTATCTCGATAGCCTGGCCGCGGAAGCGGGTGATGACCCTTCGCTGAAGAGCGAGCTAGCGGCGGCGTTTCAAAAGCTGGGCGACGTCGAATCGCAGTTGAACCACGCGAATATCGGCGACACCGCCGGTGCTCTCGTCAGCTACGACAAGGCGCTGCGTCTCCGTGAATCCCTCGTCGCGACAGCCGCGCCACAGACCGACAACGAGACACTGCGGCTCGACCTCGCGACGAGCTACCGGCGCATCGGCGACATCCTTTCGAAAACCGGCAACACCGCTGCCGCGCTCGATAATTATCGCAAGACCTTACCGTTACTTGAGGGCGCCCAAAGCGCGGCGGTCTCTCGCAAAATGCAGATTGCTCTCGCGTCGAACCACGAAATCATTGGCCGCACGCTTTTCCGTAGCGGCGATTACCCGGCAGCATCGGCACAATACCGGGAAGCGCTCGCGGTTATCGAGCCGCTCACTGCTGAGGGGAGCGCAGATCCGGCGCCGCAATTGGAACAGACCAAGACGCTCAGTAGTCTCGCGTATCTGCTCGCGCAGAGCGGGCATAACGAGGAAGCGTTGAATTACTATCGCCAAAATACCGCGGTCACTGCACGGTTGGCGGCCGCTGATCCGCAGAATCCGACATTACGTCGGCGTCTCATGGAGAGCCACGAATGGGTTGGAACAGGGCTGCGCGACTGTGGAGATTTTGTCGCCGCATTGGTCGAATACAATATCGCGCAAGAACTCTGCGAAAGCGCGCTACAGGCCGACTCAGCTAACGTCCAAACTCGTAATGACCTGGCGGATATCTTCCACAACATCGGCATCACTCATTACCGTCAGGGAGATGCAAACGGCGCGCTCCGCGACTTTCAAGGCGCCAAACAGTATTATGAAAGTGTGGCTGCAGCGGATGCGCTCAACGTGCATGCCGAGCGACAGGTCCTAGTTGCGGATGAGGAAATCGGAGAGGCCCTGGCGCTCAGCGGAGAAACATCCAGCGGATTGACGAAGCTGCGGGAAACTCTCGTCGGATTCCAGCACCTGGCAGCAAAGGACCTAACGAATACGGAATTCCAAAGTGATGAAGCACGGGTGGAAGCTAGACTCGGAGAGTTACTGGCCAAAGCTGGAAACCTGACGGAGGCGCAACAGCACTTTCGCCAAGCAAGTTCGATCTTCCAGCACCTCAGGGAGCTTTCACCGATGAACGAAGGGATCCGATCAGAGCTCGCCCGAATCGACCGTGCTCTGGTCGAGCCCAACCGCCCGTAGCCCGTCGGTCGACGACGCTCGCAGTTATCGGACAGCCCCCCGGCTTGCTTGCCGTTCATAGGCCTGCCAAGAAGGCAACAATCCGCCGATCGCAACGCAACTTACGCCGCCCGGCTCGCAGCGGGAAGTAAGTGTGCGTAGATCTCTTCGTAATGCTGCGCGGCCAATTGCCACGAAAACTCCTCCGCCATCGCGCTACGCACGATCGATTGCCAGATTTCCGGATGCCTGAATAGCTCACGGGCGCGCTTAATAGCGTCCCAGAAGGCTTCGGCTGAGCTATCGTAGCAAAGGATTCCGTAACCGCGGTCGGCGCTGGGATCGAAGTCCTCAATGATCTCTTGGATCCCGCCGGTCGCGATGGCTACCGGGATGGCGCCGTATTTCAGACTGTACATCGCGCTCAGTCCGCTCGGCTCGATGTGCGATGGGATGAGCGAGATATCGCTTCCGGCTTCGA
>JALYXP010000438.1 GCA_030947045.1 Verrucomicrobiota bacterium
ACTTTCTCGAATTCCGGAAGCAGCAGACGAGCGACATGACTCCGACGACGCCAAGTGTAGCGCACATCCACGCGCTCGAATCAAAACTGGACGACATCTTCAGCGAAGGACTTCCAACCCGCTATGCGCGGCATACGCGAACGAATCGGCTGGTGCACGATTGGGTACGCGCGCGCGGGTTCGAGTTTTTCGCAGAAGAAGGCTATCGCTCCGTCACGCTCACCTGCGTTCGCAATAACCGATGCATTGATGTTCCGCAGCTCGTGCAGAAGCTGCGCGCGAAACATCATCTCGTTATCGACGGCGGCTACGGGAACATCAAAGGCCAGACATTCCGCTTATCGAACATGGGCGACGAGACGGAGGAGACCGTAGCGCATCTCCTCACCTGTCTCGATGACTGCCTCGCTCAGCAGTAGCCCGACGGCTTCTGCTTACCGCCAACCGCCTGGTAATGTCCTTGGTCTTTCCCACTGAGGAACGCGCCGGCACTTAGGCCGGCCCTACATGTGGATGAGCCGTTCTTTGCATGCAGCCCAATCAAGATAAAGCCTTGAGTGAGAAGGGCGCCTTCGTCTCCGAAAGCGCCCTTCATTAATGACGGCGATAAGCCGAATTCTGTCCGGCTGATCGCTCAACCGGGATGATCATTTATCTCAGCCCACTCGCGTGAGCCGCCCGCTTTCGCTGGGGGGCGGAAGCGTAATGCGACGATACCCGAGGGAACACGGACCGGCTGCCCTCCCTCTGTTTTGTCTTGCACCGCATGGGGTTTTTCCTGCCGCGCAAATCACTTCGCGCGCGGTGAGCTCTTACCTCGCCTTTTCAACCTTACCCGCCGACATCGCTGCCGGCTGGCGGTATATTTTCTGCGACACTTTCCATGATCGCGCGCTTACGAGCGCGACCTCCGCGTCTTCTACGCGGCATGCTGCCGTATGGTGTTCGGACTTTCCTCTAGCGGCAATTTCTTCCCGCCAGCGACCATCTGCCATCGCGCAGAACTTAGCCGACAGAGGGACATCAGCAAACCGCTTGGCAGCAAAGATCGCAGCTGACAAAATGCGGCCGGCTGCTTGCGTCTCGCGGCCGCAGGGGAACTGTGTGCGCTTCGCGTAAAAAGACGCGATCGAATGACCAACGAAATGCGTTCAGACCACGAAAAGTTACCACGCTTCCGGTGGCTCGTGCACGTCCTGCTCGCCGCCTGCCTGCTCGCGCCGTCGGTCTGGATGCTCGCGACAATTCCGCCGCTCTGGCGCGATGTCGATGCCTATAGCCAGGTGACGCTTTCGCCCGCGATGGCGACCTACTGGGGGAACGGCACGCTCTACTGCTTTGCCTCCCGCGTTCCGCTCAAAATCGGCGCCGCGCTCGAGCATCGCGGACGGGTATCGACCCAGCCATTCATGCAACCACGGCTGACGGACTCGGGCGTGTTGCTTCTCGTCGCTTCGCAGCACCTCGCGCTCGTGGGCGCCGCCTTCTTCTTCATCATCACGATCTCGCACATCGCCTGGGTGCGGCTGGCGCTCGGCGTCGTCTGGATGGCTCTCGCTCCGTTCTACACCTTTTCGCAATGTGTCGGGTCGGAAACGCTGAGCATGATCGGCGTGATCGTGCTCGCTGCCCTCGGCTGGCGGATCGTCCGACGGGAGCGTGTTTCGCGGCGGAGCTGGGTGCTATTCCACGCGGCGTTGCTCGCGTGCTTTCTGACGCGTTACGTCAATCTCTGGCTCCTCTTGCTCTTACCCGGGACGTTCCTGCTCGCGGCGCTGCAAGCGCGGCTGCAGATGATGTTCGCCGGCCCGCGCGGCAGTCGTCGGCTCCGACTAAGCGCGCATTGGAACTTACGCCGTGCATTGCTCGCGCTCGCCTGCGGCATTTGTTGTTTCGTCGTTGCGGATCTGTCGGTGCGCGGGGTCTGTCGCCTCGCGCACGTGCGCTTCCGGTCTCACACCGGTCCCACGTTCCTGTGGCGCCTCGCGTTTCTGAAAGATCTCCCGGCGGCTGAACGTAATCAACTGCTCGACCAAATCGCCGCTCGCATCCGGTCGCCGGAAGCACTCCAGCTTCTGGGATTGCTGCGCCAGACGTTCGACCGTGGCGACATCCTCGACCCGGCCGTTTTCCGCGCCGAAGGCCGTGCAATCCTGGCCCGCCCGATGACACACGGCGGCGGCGGACGAATGGCGCGCGCGCTGAACGAAATGGCGATCGCATTTCTCACGCCGCCGACTGCTGCGCATCTGCGCGTAGCGCGCTATGACTTTGCTCGGGCGCGGCTCATTACGCCACGCGATATCGACAATTCTCTCTTCCGCACGACCGCATTTTACTTCGACCATCCTGATCTCATGCCGGAATCCGCCAAGCTGGTGACGTTCCGAAACACCAGCGCAAGCGCGATCAATCAGATCCCGAACGAACACCACTATTTTGGGATTGGCCGCACGCTTACTTACAACCGGGCCTTCATGCTCTGGACCGTGAGTCTCGGGCTGCTTCTAGTCTGTGCACGGAGAGACTCAGCGGTGCTGAAGGTGTTGCCGTATGCGCTCACCCTCACCGCAGCCGGGCTGGTGATGATGTTGTCGACCTGCCTGGTTGGAGAACTGCTGCCGCGCTACACGCTGCCGATGTGGGAGTTGCTCGTCGTCTCGGTCTTCATGCTTGTCGGCGTAGCGTTGAATGCCGGGGCGCGGCTCGCCAAGAGCGCTGCGGTCAGACGGGCGACGGCGTCCCCAGCAGAAACCACACGACCATTGCCAGGCCAATCGCCAGCTTCCCGATCATTCCTGCCAGGTTTCCCAGGAGTGTCCCCCAACCTGCTTTCCCTGCGCTGATCAGGCGCTTGCCCGCGATCAATTCTCCCGCAATTGCGCCGACAATCGGCAACACAAGCAGTGTGACGAATCCGGTGAAAATGCCCACGATTCCGCCGATCACCGCGCCGACAACTCCCCAGCGGCTCGCGCCGAAATACTTCGCGCCGAAGTAACCGCTCGCAAAATCCAGCGCGTAGGAAAGAAGCGCGAGTAACACCAGTCCGCCGAGACCGATCCATCCCATCCCTTTCTCCGGACCGACCATGACGCGATGCAGGATCGCTGCGACCAGGATGATCGTCGTGCCGGGAACGATTGGTAGCACCGTGCCGATCAGGCCAAGCGCCATGCCCACGATCGCGCCAAACCACCAGAGGACGTCCATTTGTTAGGCAAGGCGATCGCCGGGAGACGCGAATGTTGTGACGGCGTTCAGGGGATTCCTTTACTTCTGCGCTCGCGCCGCCTTCATTCACCATCCTTATGGCACTTTCTGTTGGAACCCAAGCACCAGACTTTACCCTCCCGACCAAAACGGAAGACGGACCAAAGCAGATCACCTTGAGCGAGAACTTCGGCAAAGGTCACACGCTCCTGCTGTTCTTTCCCATGGCCTTTACCGGCACCTGCACGACTGAGATGTGCGGCATCAGCCTGGACCTGTCGGCTTATCAGAGCCTGAACGCGACGATCTACGGCATCAGCGGCGACAACCCATTCGCGCAGGAAGCGTGGGCGCAAAAGGAGCGCATTACTGTGCCACTCCTCAGCGACTACGAGCATCACGTCGCGCGAGCCTATGATGTTGCCTACGATTCGTTTCTACCGCAGCTCGGTCTGCCGATGGGCGGCGTGCCGAAGCGCGCAGTCTTCATCATCGATCGGCACGGCATCATCCAATACGCCGAGAGCAACGACGACGCCCGAGCTTTGCCCAATTTCGACAAGATCAAGTCGCGCCTCGCAGACCTGAAGTAGAGCCGGCGCCGCGGCGGGAACCCGCTTGCGTTGACCTGAGCCGTGCCCAACTTTCGGGTGCCATGTTCAACGACCCTTTCCGCACCTCGCAAGAATTCGACGCCGGCAACGGCCGCCGCGGCCGCTTCTTTTCGCTGCCCGCGCTCGAGGAGCAAGGCCTCGGCAAAATCTCGCGGCTACCCGTTAGCATCCGGATCGTACTTGAATCAGTTCTGCGGAATTGCGACGGCAAAAAAGTTCGCGAAAAAGACGTTCAAACCCTCGCGAATTGGAACGCGAAGAAGCCGGCTAACGAAGAGATCCCGTTCGTCGTTGCCCGCATCGTTCTGCAGGATTTCACGGGGGTGCCACTTGTCGTCGATCTGGCGGCGATGCGCAGCGCGGTAAAGCGGCTTGGCGGCGATCCAAAGATCATCGAGCCGCTTGTGCCGGTCGATCTCGTCGTGGACCACTCGGTGCAGGTCGATTTCGCCGGTTCAGCGCAGGCGTTGCAGCTAAACATGGAGATGGAATTCACGCGCAATCGCGAGCGCTATGAGTTCCTGAAATGGGGGCAGCAGGCGTTTAAGACTTTCGGCCTCGTTCCGCCCGGCATCGGCATCGTGCACCAGGTGAACCTCGAGTATCTCGCGAAGGGCGTGCTCAGCACGAAGGGCGATGGCGGCGAAACATTCTACCCGGACACGCTCGTCGGCACCGACTCGCACACCACGATGATCAATGGCCTCGGCGTCGTCGGTTGGGGCGTCGGCGGCATTGAGGCGGAAGCCGGCATGCTCGGCCAGCCGGTCTATTTCCTCACGCCCGAGGTCGTTGGCGTGCACATGAGCGGCGAGCTGCGCGAAGGCGTCACGGCGACCGATCTTGCGTTGCACATTACGCAGATGCTGCGTGCGCAGAAAGTGGTCGGTAAGTTCGTGGAGTTCTACGGTGATGGCGCTGCGTTGTTGCCTGTCGCAGACCGCGCGACGATCGGAAACATGGCGCCGGAATACGGTGCGACGATGGGGTTCTTCCCGGTGGATGGCGAATCAGTCGCGTATCTCCGCGCCACTGGCCGCACGGACGACCAATGCGCGGCGTTCGAAAATTACTTCCGCGCGCAGAAACTGTTCGGCATGCCGCGCAAAGGCGAGATCGATTACAGCATCGATCTCGACCTGAACCTCGCGGACGTTCAGCCGAGCGTCGCCGGACCGAAGCGTCCCCAGGACCGCATCAATCTCCCGGAACTCGGCGACAAGTTTCGTTCCCTTTTCACGATGCCTGCCAGCGAAGGCGGTTACGGCAAGTCGGCGGACACGCTCGCGGCGCGCTTTCCCATTCATCTGAATGGCCACGCAAAACCCGATCAACAGGAGATGCAGCCGGCGAGCGTCCAAAGTCCAACTGACACGCACGAAGGAATGCCGATCGACGCCGGCAAACTCATCGGCCAGACAGTCAGCGACAGCGAGATGGTGACTAACCGCCCGACCGCAACGCCTGCCGACATGATCGCGGAAACAGGTGCGAAAGAGTTCAAAGATGGCGACAGCAAAATCGGTCACGGCAGCGTCTTAATTGCCGCGATTACGAGCTGCACGAACACTAGTAATCCGAGCGTCATGCTCGCCTCGGGTTTGCTCGCGAAGAAAGCGGTCGAGCGCGGACTGCGGGTCGATCCATCCGTGAAGACATCGCTTGCGCCCGGCTCGCGCGTTGTCACCGATTATCTGAACAAGACGGGACTAGCGCAGTATCTCGATCAACTCGGATTCCAGACTGTCGGTTACGGCTGTACGACCTGCATTGGCAATTCCGGCCCGCTCGATCCGAAGATCGAAAAGACGATCAACGAGAATGATCTCATCGCCGCGTCAGTGTTATCCGGGAACCGGAACTTCGAGGCGCGCGTGCACCAGAATATAAAGGCGAACTTCCTGATGTCGCCGCCGCTCGTCGTTGCCTTCGCGCTTGCCGGTCGCGTCGATATCGATCTCTCGAAAGACCCGTTAGGCAAAGATCGTGACGGCCACGATGTCTACCTGCGCGATCTCTGGCCGTCGCTACAGGAAATCCGCGACACGCTGCGGACCGCGCTCACACCGGAAGTATTCCAGCGGCTCTACCGCGACTTCAGCGCGCAAAATCCGAAGTGGAATGAGATCCCATCGAGCACCGGCGAGATCTACGAGTGGAATGAAGAGAGCGACTACATCCACGAGCCGCCGTTCTTTAACGACTTCGGGATGGAAGCCGGCCGCATCGAAGAAATCCGCGATGCGCGTGCGCTCGGCATCTTCGGCGACTCCGTCACGACCGACCACATCTCGCCTGCTGGCGCAATCAAGGCGACTTCGCCCGCCGGCAAATACCTGAACTCGCGCGGGATCGAGCCTGCGGATTTCAACAGCTACGGCTCGCGGCGCGGCAACGATCTCGTCATGACGCGCGGCACCTTCGCCAATGTACGGATCAAAAATCTGATGGTCCCCGGCGTCGAAGGTGGCGTCACGGTGCACCAACCGGAGGGCGAGCAGATGTCGATTTTCGATGCCGCGGAGCGTTACCGCGAAGAATGCGTGCCGCTGGTCATTCTCGCCGGCCATGAATACGGCACTGGCTCAAGTCGCGACTGGGCGGCAAAAGGCACGCGCTTGTTAGGCGTAAAGGCTGTGGTCGCGGCGAGTTTTGAGCGAATTCATCGATCAAATCTTGTCGGCATGGGCGTGCTGCCGTTGCAGTTTGAAGACGGCACAAATGCGCAGACACTCGGGCTCGATGGTTCGGAGACGTTCAGCATCACCGGGCTATCGGATCAGATTCAGCCGGGACAAATGGCGACGCTGGAAATCACGCGGAAGGACAAGAGCAAGCAGTCGGTGCCGGTGAAACTGCGAATCGATACCGCGATCGAGATCGACTACTACCGCCACGGCGGAATCCTGCCGTTCGTGTTGCGCGAGCTCGTCGCGCGGCAGTAACGCACGAGTGGCGCACGCGACTGCGTCATCCCGAGCCGCGCAGACGGTCGAAGGATCTCACAAATGGAGTCGACGCTGTTCAAATCACACGGCGTATCGGAACACCGCGCTACGCCACTCTGCGTTCTCACCGTACTGTGTCTCGTGTGAGACCCCTCCGACTGAGAGATCCTTCGGCCGTCTGCGCGACTCAGGATGACGGCTCCCGCGGTCGTGGTATCAGCGGGCCGCGTCGGTCTTTTTCTGCACCTGAATCTCTGAGCCTTCGGCTATAAACGCTGACACCGGCAGCGCGCTGAGGGGCGCGACAAACGAGTCACCATAAAGGCTGCCCACATCGGCATCGAATCTCCATGTCACCGCTGGCCAGATACGCCAGCGCGGATGTTCGACCCGATACTCGCTGGACCGCATTCGGCGTTGGGTATAACCCCAGTAATGCTCGGTGATGAACTCCTCATGCGAGCCGGACGCTGACTCTTCAGCGTTGCCGGTCGCAGTCATCCCGAGCGATTCCCAGACACCGCGACGACGCCAGCTGTAGCTGACACTCAGTTGGTCGTCAGCACGCGAGACAGCGTGCCGCATCGGAAGTGCCGCGTACGGCTCGCCGTAGAATGCGCGCGCGACAAACGCGATCGCAAATCGCGGCACCAGCTCTCGCACAAAACAGACGCCTCGACGCCATTCACCATCGACTTTGCGCCGCACGTAAAACCGGAGATTAACTTCTTCGAAATTGCGATGGAACGGAATCGGCCATCGCAGCACACGCGTGTTCAAGAACATAAAGCCGACCACGCTCAGAAACGTCTGGTCGTTATGGAAGTCTAGTTCAGTCCCTGCAGGCAGCAGCGGCTGCAACACAGCCGGATCAGCCGCGAAATTCAGCATCGCGAGGTAACGCCACTCCGCCGTGAGAAACGGCTTCGCCATGCGTTCCCTCACTGTCGGCCGATCAACGCAGGAGCTGTTCGAGCGAAGGATTCGCTTCCGCGCCGAGCTCGAGCGCTTTCGAGTAATGTTGCTTCGCGAGCTCTTTGGCAGGCGGCTTACTCGTCGCGTAAATCACCGCCAGATTATAGTGCGCATCGACGTAGTCGGGATTCGCCGCGATCGCTTCGAGCATCTCTTTCTCGGCCGCTTCCTGCCACCCCTTTTCGCTCGCGGTGATGCCGAGATAGTTGTGCGCGATGAAGCTCTTCGGGTTGATCGCGAGGGCCTTCGTTAGCTCCGTCACAGCCTCATCGAATTTGCTCTGCCGGTAGTAAACGATGCCGAGCGTGCGGCGCGAAAACTCATCCTTCGGCGCGAGCATAACGGCTTTTTTTAAAGTTAACTCCGCGGCTTTCAAACGGCCGGTGCGATAATAGACGGCGCCCAGATTCGACAACGCGTAAAGGTTGTTCGGGCTCTTCGCGAGGATCTGATCGTAGAGTTTTTCCGACGCGCGAAATTTTCCAGCGTCAAAATTTTCCTTCGCCTCTCTCGCCAACGGCACCAGCTGCTCCGGCACACTCGGCTTGAACGCCGTCTCCACGTTCGGCCCCGGCGTTGCCGCGGTTTTAGCCGCAGCAGTTGGCGTTGTTGCAGCTGTCGGCGGCGCTTGTTTGGCCATCGCGAAGCTGGCGGTCACTGCGTTCGGATTCGCGTCGGATGTCGCAACAACCGGCGCCCGAAGTAATGCGAGTTCCTCGGTCGACAACTTCGTGACGGGCTGCGCGAGCAGATCGATCTGCTGGTTCAACGTTTCCGATTTGATCTGCAATTTCTCGAACTCGGCCAGCATCAGCTTTCGCGATTGATCACGGCGCGCTTCCTCCTGCCGCTGCCGCAACACGATGTTACGCAGCATGTCGTTTTCTTTCGTCAGGCGCGCGGTCTCTTCCGGGTTCGCCCCGGTGAGCTTCGCTTTGTCGAGTTCGCCGCCCGCTTGTTCGAGCTGCGCACGCAGATCTGCGACAGTGACTTCGAAGTCATGATTTTGCTTCTGACTACCCGCGAGCTGTTGCCGCAGTTGCTCCACCTGCCGGCGCACATCCGCGATCTCCTGTTCTTTCTTCGGCTTGTCATCGCTGATCTCGCGGACCGTCTTTTCCGCCTCCGCGAGCTTCTTCGTCAGGTCGTAGTTTTCGGCGACCAGCACCTGCACTCGTTGCGCCGCTTCGCCGGAATTGTTCAGCTGCGTGATGAGGTCGTCCCGTTCCTTTTTAATG
>JALYXP010000439.1 GCA_030947045.1 Verrucomicrobiota bacterium
GGTGCAGACCACGTTCATCGGGATCGCCGATATACATGCCCGGTCGCTTCCGGACGGCCTCGAGCCCTTCCAGTTTGTCGATCTGCGCCGCGTCGTATTTCTGACTTTCGGCAATGCCGGTAGCCGCCTCGCGCGTTGCTTTTCCGAGGGTGATTTCGTCCTGGTCTTGGAGCATAGAGCGGCAGGAGAACTGCCGACCTGAAAAGTAGGCGAGAACCCCCTCAGGAACAATAACTTTCTTGGTCGAAAGACGCGGCAATTTACGCTACAAATTGCGGCTTCCACCGCCGATGCACGCTGCATCTTGCGGTTCGGATGATTTGCTAGCCGGCCAACGCCCTCGCGCCGCCAGCCAAGGCTTGACCGCCTTGCTGCTGGCCCCGAACCTAGCGCCCTCGTTATGCGTTGGCAGACCCTCTACGAAGGCCGCTGGATCTTCGCCATTCTTGCACTTCTTGGCCTTGTCGCGGCGTTCTTCAGCTTTTGGTTGGCGCTGCTTTTCGTCGCGCTGATCATTTATACGTTGGCGTTTTTCCGCGACCCGGAACGCCTCTCGCCGTCCGACGCAGAGAGCGTTGTCGCCGCCGCTGATGGTGTCGTCGCCGACATCATGGAGATCGAGGAGACGGAAGTGGTTAAGGGCCCAATGAAGCGCGTCGGTATTTTCCTTTCGGTATTCGATGTGCACACGAATCGCGCGCCAATCGCTGGTCGCGTTACTTATCGCGAACACCGCGAGGGGCTATGTCTCGACGCGCGCAGCCCTGATTGCTCCGGCAAGAACGAGTCGATGACGTGGGCCTTCGAAAGTCCGCGCGCGACGCTGGTGGTCAAGCAACTGACTGGCGCAATCGCGCGGCGGATTGTCGGTTGGTCGAAAGTGGGGGACGAACTGCGCAAAGGTGAGCGTTTTGGTATGATCCGCTTCGGCTCGCGCACCGAAGTTTACCTGCCGATGGACGCCACGATCGTGGTAAAAGTTGGCGACCGCGTCTCAGGCGGATCGACCGTCATCGGGCGGCTGCCGTGATCCGATCATGAGCGATCAAACGCCGAAGATTTATCTACTGCCGAATTTGATGACGGCGGGGAACCTCTTCTGCGGGTTCGCCGCGACGCTCAAGATGCTGCAAGGCGCGCTGCTGCAGGCTTCAAATCCCGACGCCGCTGCGAGCCTATTCCACACCGCTATCTGGTACATCCTCGGCGCCTGCATCTTCGATCTTCTCGACGGGCGCCTCGCGCGGTTAGGTGGACAGGATAGCGCATTCGGGCGCGAGTTCGATTCGTTAGCGGACATCGTCTCGTTCGGCCTTGCGCCAGCGTTGATGGTCTACCGAATTGTGCTGATCGATTTCCCACGCGCCGGGTGGGTGGTGGCGTTCGTCTATCTTCTCTGCGGTGCGATGCGACTCGCGCGGTTTAATTGCATCGCTGCAGCTGGCGGAGCTTCAGGTGCCGGCAAGAATTTCCGCGGCTTTCCGATTCCCGCGGCAGCGGGACTCATTGCCTCGCTAACCCTGTTTATCCTTTGGTGGTTCGGCCAACGGGATCACTCGATCGGGCACTGGAAGTGGGTGCTGCCGCCGCTGATGCTATTCCTGTCGTTCATGATGTTCAGCCGATTCAGCTACCCGAGTTTCAAAGGGATCAATTGGCGCACGACGCGTTCCGTCCCGCGATTTCTCATCATCGCGACGGTGCTCATCCTGACGGCCCTGAACTACGAATGGATGCCCGCTATTCTCTTCATCTCATATCTACTTTACGGCTTCTTTCGGCCGTTCCTCTCGCCGAAGCGTCGGCGCGAAATCGAAGATGAAATTGATGAGCCTGATGAGTTGGCCGCGGATGGCGTCGTCGAGGAAACGCCGTGAGCTCAGCGGTTCAATTGCGCTAACACTTCCGGGTCGCGCACATCGGCCCAATCGCCCGCCAGCTCGAGCGCCTGCACTTTCTTCCCGGACGACGCCAAGTCGCGGATAGCGTCGGTTAATTCAAACTCGCCACGAGGCGAACGTTGCAAGCGGCTGGTGAACTCGAAGATGCTTGGGCGAAACGTGTAGATCCCAGCGTTGTACCACGGACTTGTCGGCTCGCCTGGCTGCGGCTTTTCGCGCAGGTCAATCATTTCGAAGTTATCGTTTACGAAGACTGCGCCGCCTTTACTCACGTCCTCGTTTCGTTTCACGGTAATGATGGCTTCGACGTCAGCCGCCGGACGGACCAGCGCGAAGTAGTTTGACGGATCGACCAGGATGTCGCCGTAGCTGAGGAGAAAGGCATCGCTGCCGCAAAATTCGCGCGCGAGCTCAACGACTTTTCCGGTCCCATCCTGCACCACCTGGTCGACGTACGAAATGCGCAGGCCAAAGCGGCTCCCGTCGCCAAAGAACTGGCGCACAATGTCAGCGCGCCAACCCACGACGATGAGAACATCGCGGACTCCCGCTGTGTGCATCCCTTCGATGATGTGCTGCAGAACCGGCTTGCCGCGGACCTGCAGCATTGGCTTAGGCAAATCATTCGTGAGCTCGCGCATCCGTGTCCCGCGACCGGCCGCGAGCAAGACTGCTTGCGTAATTTCGCTCACGCCGAGATGTTTCGGGCGAGCGCCTTTGATTTGCAATCTGTCTTTGATCCGTTCAGCGTCGCCGCCGTGCGAATGGCATTTCTAGCGAAGTATCGTGAGGCCGGGCTCCTGCTTATGCGCGCGAGCCTTGGCGTTCTCTTCATTATCCTGACGGGTCCGGTGCTGCTCAGTGGCGCAGGACGCTGGGCAGCTTTCGGGGGAGCGATTCGCAATCTCGGCCTTCATTCGCACTTACAAGCCTGGGGGTTCCTCGGAGCGCTCGCCGGCTGCGTGGGAGGTGCGCTGATGATCTTCGGGCTCTTCTTCCGGCCAGGTGTCCTGCTCGTCCTCGCGCTCACGTTCATCTACACGCTCGGTGCGCTGCACGGCGCTGGCGGAATGCGTGCGGCATTGGCTGCAATCGAGCTTTGCTTGATTCTCGTCGGCTTGCTCTTCGTCGGTCCCGGCAGATACAGCGTCGATAAAACCTGACGCCGGAGCGGCGGAAAGCGTCAGGCCACAGCGCGCGGCGTAAAGGTGCGGCCTCTTTCGCCCGGTGCGTGCACGTTTAGCTTCAATCCAGACGGAGCCTCGGTCGCTGCACCGCGCACTTTTTTCACGAGATCAAGGTCGCGGCGCACCTTGCCTTTATTTGTGCAGTAAAGCATTGCCGCTTCTTCAGTGATGAGATTCGCCTCATACGCTTTCAAAAGCGATTGATCGAAGGAATGCCACCCGAGCGTTGAGCCTGCTTCGATGATTTCCTGGAACGTCTTGCTCTCCGACTCACCGTATAAAATCGTCTCCCGCGTGCGCAGACTGCTGCCCATGATTTCGCTCACCATCAGTCGACCGCCGTCCACTCTGCTGACGAGGCGCTGACTCACCACGTAGCGCAAAGTCTCGGCCAGACGCTGACGCAACTGCAGCTCCTCTTCGCGGCTGAACATCCCAAGAATGCGGCTCACCGTCTGGCCGGCGTTAATCGTGTGGATCGTGCACAGAACAAGGTGCCCGGTTTCCGAGGCGGTCATCGCGATTTCCATCGTCTCGCGGTCGCGAATCTCGCCCACCAAGATCACCTTCGGCGCCTGTCGCAAGGCGGCACGGAGACCGTCTGCGAAGTTGAAAAAATCTTTCCCGAGCTCCCGCTGACTGAAGGCGGCACGTTGATGCGTGTGAACGAACTCGATCGGGTCTTCGAGCGTCAGGATGTGGATATCCTGCGTCACGTTCA
>JALYXP010000453.1 GCA_030947045.1 Verrucomicrobiota bacterium
CATTTAGTTTCAAAGCCGTCAACGCCTGCCCCATTTGGTCGTGAATTTCGCGCGCTATGCGGGCCGCCTCGTCCTCTCTCGCAGTGATAAGCCGATGGGCCAGCGCGCGCAGTTGCGTTTCGCTTTCCCTCAGGGCGCGCTTAGCGGTTTCCTCCGCCGTGATGTCCTCCACGATTGCTATAAAATGCTGAGGTTGCCCTCCGCTATTCCGCAGCACTGAGACCGTCGAGCGCGCCCAAATTCGCGTGCCATCCTTGCGCACATAGCGCTTTTCAACCGCGAACGATTCCGATTTCCTTCACTCAATTCGCGAATGAGCTCGAGACTCTTCGGTAAATCATCTGGATCGGTGATGTCACTGAACTTGAGCGACAGGAGCTCATCACTGCCGTAGCCGAACATCTCGCACAAACGCGCATTAGCCCGTTCGAACCTTCCGTCCAGGCTGATCTGGGAAATGCCGACCGCTGCCTGCTCAAACGTCGCATGGAAGCGCTCTTCGCTTTTCCGAAGTGCCTCCTCCTCCCCCTTCCGATCGCTGATATCGCGCGACACTCCAATGATCGCGACCAGTTCGCCCGCGTCACCGAAGAGTGGTGTATTGGTTGCGCGGATCGGGAACTTCTGCCCATCTCGTCGATGGGCTATAAAGTCGCCGGTCCAGGTCTCGCCCCGCCGTAGCGCGTTCATGATCTCCTCTCCTTGCTGCCGCGACGTCGATGGGACAGTCACGTCCATAACGTCCGCACCGATCGCTTCATCGATGGTCCAGCCGAACATCATCGCGGCGAACTGATTCATATAGATGATCTTGCCTGCCGGATCGGTGGCGATCACAGAAGCGCCGATCGCATCCAGCAGCTGTGCTTGGAAGTGCATGGCTTTGTCCGCGGCTTCGCTTTGCCGTTCATCTCGAATGCGGCCGGCGTCCTCCGATCCCGTCGAAGGAACTGGCCGTATCTGACCGGAGTTCTTCATAAGCGCGACGGCGCCTGAGATATGCCAGCGCCGTGGGTAGAATTAGCGTACGCCCCCCGACCTCCGATGCAACAGACTGTGGAGGCCGCGGAGGTCGTCCGCGATTCTACGCGCGCGTAATCGGTATTCGCCGCACGGCGACGACGCACGAGGAGTGCTCTCTAAACGGGCATGCAAATCACGACTTCTCAACTGCTGCGCTGCTGCGTAACCGTTGTCGCACTTTCGGTTGTCGCAGCCTCCGCCGACGCCTCGGTGGTTGTCGCGACGAACTCCGGTAGCCTCCTCAGCGCTAGTGCAGTATCGACGGCTCAGATTGGAGCGCTCACGCGCGAAGCCTCGCAGTTCTCTGACAGTGCAGTCAAAGACCTATCCGCCTCCCTGCCAGCGTCGGAGGCCGATCTACTGCGCACGTCGAATTGGACTGCTTCCGTCGAAGCCGCACCGGCCTATAGCTCACCGTCGTTCTTTCCCGTCACCAAAAACAAAGCGGGAATCAACACAAGGTTCGCCGCGATAACTTCACTCGACGTCACGGACCCGGGACCTATCCCAGAACGTGCCAGGTGGGTTGCCGCCACCACTGTTGCCGTCTTCGTCGCCTGGTCCGCCGCACGCGTGAAGGTGGCGGGTGCAGTGCAGCCAGCCCGAATCGTCTAAGTTTTATGAAGAAACGCATCCTGATCGTCGATGACGATGTGAACCTTTCCCGCCTTTCCGCCATGATTCTCGAGAACAGCGGCTCGTACGAGGTGCTTACCGAAAAAGATTCGCGCCGTGCACTCGCGGTCGCTCGACAGTTCAGACCCGAGATCATGCTGCTCGACGTGGATATGCCACATAAGGATGGCGGCGACCTTGCGCGAGAAATGAAGAGCGACGCGCTCTTGCGTCACGTTCCCGTCCTTTTCCTCACTGGCCTGCTCTCAAAGAGCGAGGCTGGGGATGCCGAGATTGAATGCGGCGGGATGCCATTCCTGGCGAAGCCCGTCATGCCCGAGGTGTTGCTGACCTGCGTGGGCAAACTCGTCGGCGGCGCACTAGCCTAGCAG
>JALYXP010000483.1 GCA_030947045.1 Verrucomicrobiota bacterium
AGCTGGTAGGCCGCGTGTGTCTCGTAGCCGAGCAGCGTCGCGCGTTCTGCGCGGAGCCGAACGAGTTTTAATACGGTGTCGCGGGTATCGAAAGCCCCGCCATGACTGTTCCGCGCGAGCGAAGTTCTCATGATGCGCTCACGCAGCGCACGATTCTGCAACGATGCGAGCGCCGGCTGGCCGCTCGTGTTCTGCATCGGGATGACGAACTTCCCTTCCTTCTTGTCGTCTTTCGCGCGCTTCGCAGCAGCAGCGATTTCGTTGTCCGCCATGCCGGCGAGATCTTCACGTTTATCGACGACAGTCGATGAAGCGTTCTTCTCTTTCAGCACGTCCTGCGAAAACTTCGTCTCGAGCGACGCGATCTCTGCATTCATCGCCTTGAGCTTCTTTTTGTCAGGGTCGGAAAGCTTCGCCCCGGCGCGGACGAAATCCTTGTAGTAGCGCTCGAGCAGATATTTCGACTCCGGGTCTTGGACCTCATCGCGCTTGTCGTAAAGCGCCTGGATCCGCGCGAAGAGCTTCGGGTTCAAAAAGATCTCGTCTTGATGCGCGGCGAGTTTCGGCGCCATCGCGCTCTCGACTTTCTGCAGCTCCGGATTCGTGTTCGCGCCGGCGAGGTTGCTGAAGATGTTGTTTACACGCGTAAGCGTTTCGCCTGAGCGCTCCAGGGCGACCAGCGTGTTATCGAACGTCGGCGCTTCGGGATTATTCGCGATCGCCTCGACTTCCTTCAGATGCTCGGCCAGCGCGGCCGTGTAAGCAGGCAGGAAGTGCTCGTTCTTGATCTTATCGAACGGCGGCATCTGGAACGGCAGCGTGCTGGGCGCGAGCAGGGGATTGCCTGGTGCCGCCGCGACCGGCTTGTCGGGTGTCGGCTTGTTCTTATTTGCTGCGCTCATGGGTGTGCTGATCAACGCCGCGCCGGCGATTGCGCAGAGCAGTGCGGCGGGAAAAATACGGGAAGGAGAGATGTAGTTAAGCATAGGGTGGGTTCGGCCGCTTCGTGAAGCCGTTGGGAGCCTGCGCGAGCGACCCGCAACCCTCGATTGGCGATCCGAAGTTACAAGTGTCACCTGCAACCTCGCGCGCGCTCGTCAGGCCGACTCGAACATAGGGTGTTCTCTCTGAGACGCCATCATCGTGAGCGGGCCTCTGGCACAGACGCGATAGAAAGCGACCCGACGGCCGCTCCGCTCCGTGCTCGCCCAGATGACCCATAACATCAATGCCATGCGCAGATCGTGCGTCTCGTTAGACGGATTACCGTTGTCCGAGTGTCGAGTGAGTGCTGTCACGAGCATTCATATCGTCAGGAGTGCGAAGACTTGGAGCGCGTGTTGACCACACGATTGAGCGGCAAACGATCCGACCTACGCGACGTAACGAAAATCAATAGACATAACCAAGCTGACTTTGAGAGTATGCGAACACTACTCAAACCCGCCGCTGCTGTTGATGTTGTCGGTCTACGCCACACCCTTTGCGCTTCGTCTACGTCGTCGCTCTATCCGCGGTTCCGTGGTTGTGTTTTGTCTGGCGCAGCGACCATTACGCGCGCTTGCGCTTTGCGCGGCTGCTGTGTTCGTTCAGTCTGGGTTCGCAGACCAAGTTAACGCTTATCTCGACGCCAAGGCTCAGGGCGACCCGCGCTCGGCGGCAGTCGACATAAAAGGCCGTCGATACGACGCCACGAAGTTCGTCGGATTACCGCCTTGGTTACGCGAGACCGTCAAGACTCTCGCACCTGCGTATTCATACGACGATCGCAAGAATCACCGGCAGGGCGCGGGCATATTCCGATTGACCCTGGACCCGACAACGGGGGTGCCGCGCGAGGTGCGGGTGCTGAAGTCAACGGGATTTCCTACTCTCGACGCGGCTGCAGTGGCGGCTTTCGCGCAGTGGAGATGGAGGCCTGGGAAGTGGCGTCAGATCGATCTCCCAGTGAATTTCACGATGAGCGGAGATCCGCCACCGCGAGGTGCGGTGCCGTTGCCGCGCGGGTGGAACCGGTCTGTGCCGGAGCCTAACGTCGTGCCAGGAGTCTTACCTGGATTCTTATCTGGATTCTGATGTTACGCTCGCATCGCACCAATCGCCAAAGAACCATGGGCCTTCGCTCTGTCGAGCCAGTTCGAATGTGCCGAAGCGCAACGTCGGGAATGACCACCGCCAGTGCTGCCGCGGGTTACGATTCAGCAGGTATGAAGACGAAAATAATGCTCACAGCGTCGGCTGCCGTTCTCGCGCTCACCTGCACCGTGCCGGCGCGCGCGGCCGAGAAGACGGCGAGCGAGAAGACGGCGGAAGCTTGGGACGCGACCAAGAAGACCACCAACGAGGTCACGCAGAAGGTCGTGAACAAGACGAAAGAAGTGGTTTCAGCAGCCGAAAACGCAGTGTCGAAGCCCGATGCTGATGCTCAAAAGGTGAACGTCACCGTGAGCGACAGTGGCGTGCAGATGCCGTCCACCGTGAAGGCGGGAAAGACCGCGTTCATCGTCAAGAACAGCGGCAAGCAAAGTCATAATTTCGAGGTCGAGGGTGCCGGGATAAACAAGAGCTTCTGGTTCGATGTGTCGCCGAACGAGACGAAAATCATGCAGGTGGACCTAAAAGCCGGGACGTACGAAGCGGATTGCCGTGTCAAAGATCACGCCGGCAAAGAGAAGAAAGTAAAGCTGACCGTAAAATAGAACGCGTGCGGCGGCCGGCTGGCGCTCAGGTATTGCGTCGCGCCGGACGAGCGTTATTCTCGCACCCACCATGGATAACTCCGAACCCACGTCGCCGCGGCCGGTCACCCCTTCAAACAACAGCGAGGGCATCATCGGAATCGGCATCACGATCGCGGCGCTTGGGATTCTGTGCCTGCTGCTCGGCTGGGCCCAATGGATGCGCGAAGTCCATGACGTTGCGATGACGTTCCTGATTCTGGGCGCGGTGATGGTACTTGTCGGCGGCGTTACCGCGATGATGGGGCAAGCGCGGAAGCGGCGCTAAGCTGCGGCACTTCGCATCGTTCCATCCTGGCGGTCACCCCGTAATGGGCCCGAATGACGACCAGCGCAGCAGAGCTGCCGCAGGACCTCCGCGCGTTGACTAGCCTTGTCCAAAACCGCTAGTCTGAGTGCAATGCCAGCCCTTCGGAACCGACCAAAACGCGAGAACTTCAACAAAGATGCGCAGTTACCTTATGAACTGCGCCTCCAAGATTTCGAAATTGCGATGCAGGATGTTTACGATTTGTTCTTCGACGTGAATTCCGGTTTGCTCGACAAAGGACTAGCGCGTTTGGATGACTTTCTCCGCCCAGCCATCATGTCAGGTCTTGTTTCCGATCTGCTGACCGCAAGCATCGCAAAACACGCGCGCACGTTGACCGTGAACGCGTACTTTAACGGACATCCTGACCTCGTTGTGAAAGGCGTCTATCCCGGTGACAAGGTAAAGGCAGGAACGGAAGGCGTGGAGATTAAGACCACTCGTAAGACTGGCGGCGCAGTCGACACACACGGCGCTCGCGACCAATGGATGGCAGTTTTCGTTTACGACGTCGATTTGACGACAGAGCCAGCGCGGGAGCGGCGGGCCATGACCTTCGGCGAAATCTACTTGGGGAAAGTTGATGTCGCGGACTTCCGCAGGAACGCGCGCGGCGAATTAGGGACACGGACGGCGACCTTGCACCGCGAGGGGATTCTCAAACTGCGCAGGAACTGGATTTATAAGGACAGAGTCAGTTAGGGCGTAAGGCGCGGAGTTTGGGAATCGCCGATTTCGCGACCTCGAAATAACGCACATCGCGTTCGATTCCAATGCTCGCATAGCCGACGGCTTCGGCCGCAGCGAGGGTCGAACCCGCGCCGGCGAAGGGATCGAGCACAGTTCCCTCGCCGAGGGGCAAAACGGCGCGAACGACCTTCCGTAAGAACGCTTGAGGCTTGAGGCTTGGATGAGGCGCGAGCGCACGCTCTTCCTTCCGCGTTGGCGCGGACACAATCACATCTCCAAAGGGTTGGTCTTTGCTGGGCCTTCGAAAGCCGCCGGTTTTCCATTGCCGCAGATTATCCTGCACGCGACCTTGCACCGGCTTGCGGAACAGAAGCCACGGCTCCCACATCGAGCGCGGCATCACGCTTACATCAGCAAACTCTTCATGCGCCGCCTTGGGCCGATCACCGCCGCGCATCGTCATCGTTAACCGGATCAATTCCCCACGTCTTTCGAAACCGGCGCGTGTCACCGCGCTGGCGACCACATAGGAAAGAAGAGGATTCGAAGCCACGACAAGTTGAGCCCCCGGAACGAGAATAGGCATGAGCAACCTGGCCCACCCGAAAAAGAAGCGATCCAGTGCCGCTATGTCGTCGCGCGACAGGACCGTAAAACGTGGAAGTGGCGCGCGTTGATTCCCATCAAACGACGGTGGAATCCGCCAAACCCCGCCACGTCCAGAGCGGAGCTTTTTCTGTTCCTGCTCGCTGTACTCGATGAGCCCGTAAGGCGGATCGGTCACCACCGCTTCGACGCTGTTCGGCGCCGCATGACTAAGCCATTCGAAGCAGTCACCGTAGATCAACGTCGCCTTTTCGAATGACACTCGATTGCGATTAGTTGCGGCCTTGCCGGTTTCTCGTGCGGAGAACGACACTGGCTTTCGAATAAAACTGAGCGTCGCCTGCGCGTCTTCCCGGACGCGGTAGTGTCCGCGATCAACTTTGGTGAAAAGCCGCGGCGTATTCAGCCGGAGATAGGACCGAATCGATGATGCAGGAGTTGCGCCGATCCGCGCGCTAACCTCCCGTGCGATATCGGCGACGGTCGCCCCCGCCGGACTGTAGGCGAGCGTCTCGACGATAGCGTCCCGAACAGCGCCTGGTTTCCTCTTTGCGCAATATTTCACTTTGCGCATTAGACGTCTCGACGTCTTTCGACGCAACTGAATTCGGAATCGGTTAATCAGGTGGACCGCCTCTGGGCAATGTGCTCCCGCAGCACCTGCAACTTTTCGCCGCGAAAAGCTCGTTCATATGGCGTTCTAAATGCGGCCAATGGCCCAAACACGTGCTCGCCAAGGGAATCTAAGCTCTATTCACCTGATCATGCCTCATTGAACCGCAAGGCTTCCTCGCGTCTGCAATAAGCCGCGGACGATGCGCCGAGACAGATTCGTGCGCGAAGGAGGTGATCGCCCAATCGCGTGATGTGATATCGCGAGCAGATGCGACTTACAACGGGTCAGCGGCAACTTACGTCTCGGCGGTGGCGGCTTCAGTGTCGCAACGGCAACTTACAGACAATTAGCTCAAGTTAGCGGAACATCTTCTCTAGCCTGCAACGGAACAGATCAAGTTTGCGACAGCGCTCTGCAAGGTTGCGGCGTCCCGTTGTAGGTTTGCAGCGTTGCGTTGGCGGTTTCTGCAGGCCGTCGTAAACCTACAGGATGTCGCTGCAAATAGGTTTCGACTCTATGTAAGTTGCTTGCGGTCATACGTAAGTCCTACTCGCACGTCTGATTGTTTCCATTGCTTCCAAGGTACGACGCTTCGCGGTCTTTGCTGTCTAGAAAATATATTTTGGTAATTAGTTTCTCTCGGAATAAGGCGGCGTTCTTCATAGCTAAAATCGCTTCCGCACGTTTGTTAGTTTCCGTTGTTCGTTAGGCACTTACTTTCGACCCGCGGGATTGCCTCTGCTAGGTGTTGCGCCTAACCGCGAGCTTGTTTTCTGAATGAAACGGTATCGCGTTAATGCAGTAACTTAGAAAGCCATCTAGAAAATGGCCTCAATCAGAACAGTGCGTAGCTATAACAGGCTCGCAGACGGTAAACTCAGCGCGTTCGCTGGTGCAACGGCGGTCGGATTGACCAACAATCCCGACCTGCTGACGCCACCAGTCGCCGCGACTGTCATCACAACGCTCCAGCAGGTGTTTGACGATGCGATCGTCAAAGCACTCGATGGATCAAAGCTCGACACGGTAGCGAAGAACGCTGCCCGCCTCGATCTCATCACGTCGCTCGACAAAAATGCGAGCTACGTAGACATCAACTGCGACGACGA
>JALYXP010000489.1 GCA_030947045.1 Verrucomicrobiota bacterium
GTTCACGGTAGAGGCGGGGCTATACTCAACCTCGACCGGTAAGCTGCTGGTCTACCCGGCGGATGAGCTTGCGACAGAGTGGTCGCGATTGTCGAAACTGTCGGCCGGCGAGCTGCAGGCCACGACCGCGGTGCGGGATTTTCATTGAAAATCGGCCGACTGGTGCAGAATAAGCGCATGTCACGCGTCGCCGCCATTGCTCTGATGCTGGCGACGCTGGGATTGATGCCGCTGCGCGCGGCGGCGTTGAACCTTTCGCTTGAGCAGGCGGTCGCGCTCGCGAAGAGGCAAAACCGCGAGATCCTGATCGCGCAAAAGCAGATTGAAGCGGCTCACGGTGGAGTGATCGAAGCGCACTCTGGTTTCATGCCGTCAGTTGTTTCCAGCGGTCTCCTGCGCCAGCGGGAACAGCAGGAGCAATCGCGCTTCCGCGGGGACGATTACAACGCATCCCTTCGCGTCGTCCAAAACGTCTATAACGGCGGCGCGATCAAGGCCCGCACAGCCATCGCGCGGCTGAACGAGGAGAAGCGCCGGCTCGAGTTGAATGCGATCGTCGCTCGCGTCTCGATGGACGTGCGTGTCGCCTATTACGATCTCCTGCTCAACCGCGCGAAGATCGACGTGCGGCTGCAATCCGTGCGCGTGATGGAGGAGGAATTGAAGTCGCAACAGGAGCGGTTCGTGGCAGGCACAGTCGGAGAATTAAACGTGCGCCGCGCTGATGTCGCGCTCGCGAACGAGCAGCCGGAGCTAGTGGAAGCGCAAACCCGGCTACAAAATTCGTATCTGCGCGTGAACGAACTCTGCGGCATCGACGCCACGAAAGCCGCGCACGTGCCGCGAATCGAGCCGACCGGCCGGCTCGAATATTCACCGCGCCATCCCGACCTTGTCGAATGCCTCGGACGCGCCGGTGCGGCCCGGCCGGAAATTCGCGCCCGCGAGATCGATGTCGAAATCGAAGAACAGCAGCTCATCATCGATCGGAGCGAACTGCGGCCGCGTGTCGAGGCGTTCACCGGTTACGAAGTTTACAGCGAGCGCGATCCTGCAGTCGGGAGCGAGTTCAATCACGGCTATGTCGTTGGGTTGAACGCCAGCTGGCATATCTTTGACGGCTACGCGACGCGCGGCCGCATGCTGGCGACCCAAGCGCGCCATGACGCCGCTGCGCAGGCGCTGGAGGCGGCGAAGCTCTCGGTGGAATCCGAAGTGCGCAGCGCGTTCTACGACATCCAGCAGGCCGATCGTGTCCTGCAATCGGAGACGCAAAACGTGCAGAACGCGAGCGAGTCGCTCGAGATCGCCCGCGGTAATCTCGGCGCGGGCCTCGGCACGCAGCTCGATGTGTTGCAGGCTGCTGCCGATGTGACGCGCACGCGGACGACGCGGCTTAGCGCAATTTATCTGCACAATGTTGCACTGGCGCGGCTCGCCCGCGCGACGGCACGCGAGCCGGAGACGCTCGGTTTCGCGGCGAAAACGGCAACCGTTGAGGAGGCGAAACAGCAGGCGAAGTTGTTCGACATGGCGCAGCCGCCCGCTGCGCTCGATGCCCGATGAAACGGCGTATCGCGTTCGCCACGTCTATTGGCGTGCTGCTTCTTGGCAGCGCCGGCGCCATCACGCTCGATGCCGCACTCGCGCGGACGTTAGAGAAAAACCCCGCGATCCAGCAGGCGAAGTCCGGCGTCGAACAAGCGAGCGGGCGTCGGTTGGTCTTGCGTGCGCGCAGTTTGCCGGATGTCGCCGTGATCGTGCCGGGAGGTGTGCAAGGGGGTCACCGGGCTGGCGAAAATAGGGTGCAGCCGTTCGCGTTCGCGCAGGGCTTTTTCACGCAGCCGCTTTTCAACTTCGGAATCCCGGCGGCGCGCCGTCGCGGCAGCGTCGAGGTGCTGATCGCGCAGCAGCGTCTCAACATGGCGGTGCTGGAGCAATTGCACGCCGTCCGCATCGCGTATTACACCGCTGCGTTTAACGGCTCCATGCGGACGCTGGCCGAAACGCAGCGGCAGCGCCTCGAAGGGAACGCGGTGGCGCAAGCCGATCGCTATCAGGCGGGACAAAGCGATCGGAGCGCGCTCAATGTCGCTCGTGCTCTCGAGCGGCAGCTGCAGCCGCGCGTGGAAGAGGCCCGCCGTCTGCACGATGGCGCATTGTTGAAAATCGCGGAACTGATGGGCGACGATCTCGGACCGGGAGCGCATCTCCCGAGCGTGGAGGGCGAATTGCGATGGACGAACATGCCGGCGCGGGATGCGACGGCGGAATCACGCGCCGCGGTGGAGCAGAGGCCGGACTTGAAACTCGCGCGTCTCCTCGTGCGCGCTGCGACTGAAGATCAGCGCATCATCGAAGCCGGCTATTATCCCGCGATCAACGCGACGATTTCCGGCCAGTATATACCGGTCTCGGATATCCGTCGGGGCAGTGAAGGCTCCGCGCGACGCTCGGACGACATCGTCTCCTCGGAAGCACGCTTTGGCGCAATTTATACCTGGCGCGTGATCGACAACGGCAAAGTCAGCGGCGCCGTACAGCAGCAGCGCGCCGTTCGTGAAATCAACGAGCTGACTTTGGGTCGACTCGAGGCGAATGTGCCGCTGGAGTTGACCCGGATCGAAAACAATCTGCAGGCCTTGAATGCGCGCCAGGCTTCGACGGTGCGAGCTGTCGGTGGCGCCGAGAGGACGGTCGAGGACGTCCAGAACAGCCTCGCGGAAGGACGGTCGTCGCCACTCGAATACCGCACCGCGGAAAGCAGCTACCTCGAAGCCCGCACGGCACTGCTGAGCATCGCATTCGAGCAGAACGTCGCGCTCGCCGAGCGCGATCGCGCGACGGGGCGGTATTTTCAATTTTCGGACGGCAACGACTGAACGTGCAATAGTTCCAGCCGTTGAAGTTCCCGCGCTCGCAGAAGTTACTTTGGGGCATCCCGACAGCGCTGCTGTTCGTCGCTGCACTGATTTACTTTGCCACCCTGCCCGTCGCCGAAGTGATGACGGTGCGCCGTGGGACTGCAGTCGCGGCGGTCTACGGCACGTTGCGGATTGAGCCGATCTCCGTCATCAGGGTACGGGCGCAGAATACCGGATTCATCCGGCTCGCGGACGCGCTTTCCGGCGGCCGGGGCGCGATCGGCCGAACGGTCGAGAAGGGCGAACTCTTCGCGACCATCGCGGACGAAGCGACTGCGCGGCAGTTGAAACAGGCGACCGCCGATTTGCAGGCGGCAAGTCAACGGGGACAGCTCCCGCTCCCATCGACGGAACCGCTGCGCGTGGCGGAAGATTCGCTGAAACGGATCGAGCGGCTCACGTCCATCAGCAACGTCCCGGCGGTCGAATACGAGAAGGCGAAGAGCGACGTGACGCGACTGCGCGGATTGCTCGAGACAGAGCGAATTGAACGCGATCGCAATCTCGAAAGCCTCGACGCAGCCGTGAAAAAGCTGGAGGCGCAGATGAAGAACTCCGAGATCCGTTCGCCCATGGACGGACTCCTCACCGGTATCAAAGCGATCGATGGCGAGCTCGTCACGGATGGGAATGAGCTGTTCACGGTTTCGTCGAAAGAGAACTACGTGCGCGGCGAAGTGAACGAAGAAGATGTCGGCGAAGTGAAGATCGGCATGAGCGCGATGCTGCAGGTGTACGCCTTTCGCGGCCGGCAGTTCAGCGCAAAAGTGTCGGCTGTTTTACCAGCAGCTGATCCCGATACGCAGCGCTATACCGTGATGCTCGATTTGGAAAATGCGCCGGAAAATCTCTTAGCGGGCATGACGGGCGAGCTGAACATCATCACTGGTCAGCATGAGAATGCGTTGCTCGCACCGGCGCGAGGATTGCTCGTCGATCAGGCGCTTGTCGTGAAGCATGGCGTGGTGCAAAGCCGGACTGTGCAGGTCGGCTACCGCACGCTCGACCACGCAGAAGTGCTGGGCGGACTGAGCGAAGGTGATCGCGTCATCGTGGCAGATCAGGATCGCTTTCGTCCGGGTCAACCGGCGCGGCAGCGGTCCGTCGATGCTGCAGCGCGCGCTGCGAAACAGTGACGCCTCCGCTTTACATTGCGCTGCGTTTTCTCGGCCATCGGAAACGCGCGTTCTTCCTCAGCCTGTGCGGCGTAGTCTTCGGTGTCGCAATTTTCATCTGCTCGCAGGCGCAGACGCAGGGCTTCGCGCAGCAGTTCATCGGTTCAACCCTCGGCAGCAACGGCGCGATGCTTTTGCGTGCGCGTTTCCAACCGCTCGGCAGCGGCCTGCTAGTGCCACCGAAAGGCTCGTCGACCGCGACGCATCGGCGTTATCTCGAAGGCATCACGAATGCCCGTGAGATCATGCGGGTGAGTCGGCAATTCTCGAACGTCGCGGCCTGCTCGCCGGTCCTCCGCGGGACCTTGAGCGCACGCGCGGGATTTGAAAACGCAACTGTCGATCTCTACGGCATCGATCCCGCGCTGCACGTGCAGACGACTGATCTCGCGCGGCAGATCACGAGCGGAAGCTTGGACGATTTTCGCGACAACGCGACCTCCGTCATCGTCGGCGCGAAGCTTGCCGAAGTCCTGAATCTCTCGGCGGGCGACTCGGTCCAGCTGCTTTCGCCGGGCGGTGACTACTGGCGTTTCACGGTGGCGGCGATCGCGCAGAGCGGCGTCGGCGCGATCGATGCGGCGCGGATCTACTGCCACGTAAAACTCGCGCAGACGCTGCTGCGCAAGCCATTCGCCGCGTCGATGATCATCTACAAGCTGCGCGACCCGGAGCGCGCCCCGGCGTTGGCGAAGCAGTTCGAGGCGCTCTTTCAGCACGACACGCAGAGCTGGCAGGAGCGCGAGGCGGGCAACCTGCAGCTGTTTCTCACGCTGCGAATGTCCGCTGCGATCACCGTGTCGCTGATCATCCTGCTCGCCGGTTTCGGAATCTTCAACGTCCTCACCATGTCCGTGCTCGCGAAGGTAAAGGAGATCGCGATTCTGCGTTCGATGGGTTACCGCCGCGGCGACATCAGCGCGATTTTCCTGTGGCAGGGGGCGATGATTGCGGCCGCTGGTTCGCTTCTCGGATGCACGGCCGGCGCACTCCTGACGTTGATCGTGTCGCATATCCCGATTCGCGTTCGTGGGTTGCTCGTCGCTGATCATTTCCTGGTCGCTTGGGATTGGCATCACTACTTTTGGGCGACAGTTCTCGCGATCGTTGCCGTGTTCATCGCGAGCTACGTGCCGGCGCGGCGCGCGGCGCAACTTCCTCCGGTTTCTACGCTGCGCGGCTCCAGCGTATGAATCACGAAGTCTGTCTCACCTGCGAACAAGTCGAGCGTTACCTTGGCGAAGACGAATCACGCGTGCATGCATTACGCGGCGTATCGCTCACACTCGAAGCGGGAACCGTGCACTCCGTCGTCGGCCCGTCCGGCTGCGGCAAGAGCACGCTGCTCTACATTCTCGGATTACTCGACACGCCTGACGCTGGCCGCATCACGATCAAGTCGGAAGCAGTCTCGCACTTGCCCGATGACGAGCTCGCCCGGAAGCGCAACGAGCTGCTCGGTTTCATCTTTCAGTTTCATTTCCTGCTCGAGGATTTCACCGCGCAGGAGAACGTCATGATCCCGATGCGGCGCCTCGGTTTGATAACGGAAGCCGCAATGCTGGATCGTGCCGCGATGCTGCTCGACGCGGTTGGGCTTGGGGCAAAGCGAACGCGGCCAAGCCGTCATCTCTCGGGCGGTGAACAGCAACGCGTCGCGATTGCGCGCGCGCTCGCGAACGATCCGCAGGTGATTCTCGCGGACGAGCCGACCGGGAACCTCGACACGAAGAATTCATACCG
>JALYXP010000491.1 GCA_030947045.1 Verrucomicrobiota bacterium
AGGCGAACGGCAAACATCGCGCGGAGCTGTCCGCCGCGCAGCGAGAACAGTTAAATGCCCTCGAGAAGCAAGTCGTCTCGCTCACTGCTTACCTCGGAATGGCTTATTCCGGCGCGCCTGAAACGACTAATTGCGGGCACGGTGACATTCACGATTGGCACCTTGAGATGTTCGAAAGGCCGATCGAGCACGCGCCGGCGATCGGCGATCCGACCCCGATCATTTGCGAGATTACGCCGCGCACCCAGAGCATGATTTTCAAGAGCGGCATCCGGTTGCAAAAGCTGGGTGGATTTTTTCGCAACTCTGATCTCGAGACGGAGCCGATGGGACAGAAACCGCAGCGCGTGCGCATAACCGGCCTGCTGATGTGGGATGATGCGCACATTGGCAAAGCGGACATAGGCTCCATGATCGAATCGATTACGCCGAACAAATATCATCATCCCTGGCGTTCGACCGGCTGGGAGATTCATCCCGTTATGAAGGTGGAAGTAGTGAGCGACGAAGCTCATTGAATTTGCGAGATACAAACCGCGGCGTCGCTTCACTGATGGACCATTACCTGCAGGCAGCGCTCGACGAAGCCAGGGCCGGCCTAGCTGAAGGTGGAATCCCGATCGGCTCGGTACTGGTGTGCGACGGCGAGATCATCGGCCGCGGCCATAACCAACGCGTGCAACGCGGCAGCGTGATCCATCACGCAGAGATGAATTGTCTCGAAAATGCGGGCCGGCGGAAGGCGTCGATTTATGCACGATGCACGATCTACTCCACGCTCTCTCCGTGCCCGATGTGCAGCGGCGCGATCGTGCTCTACAAGATTCCGCGCGTGGTGATCGGGGAGAACGTGACGTTCACGGGCGGCGAGCGATTCATGCGCGCCAACGGTGTTCAACTCGACGTCGTCCAGGATGAAGAGTGCATCGAGTTGATGCGCAATTTCATCCGCGATCGTCCCGAACTCTGGAACGAAGATATCGGCGTATGATTGGTAGACATAGGAGATTGCCTCACGCAAAGGTCGCGGAGGTCGCAAAGGGGTTGGATACTGTCTTCTTTACCTTTGCGCTCTTTGCGTGAGGTATTTTTCTAATCTGCAAAGAGGCTCGTCAGCTCCATCCTCACAGCATCGACGAGCCCTTGATCGGTGAGCTTCAACGCCGGGATCGGCGATAGACTGAGGAACGAAAGAGACATAAACGGTGCCGGCAGTGTGCAGCCGAGTTTCGCCGCCGCTTGTTTCAGCGCTTCGATTTTATCGACGACCTCCGGCAGAGGACGATCCGAGACGAGCCCCGCAATCGGCAACGGCAACGCGGCGGTTTCCTGGCCGGCATCGATCGCCACCTGACCACCGCCCATCTTCTGCAACGCCGCGACGGCAGCGATGATGTCGCTGTCATCGACGCCGACGACCACAATGTTGTGCGCGTCGTGCGCGACGGTAGAACCGAGCGCGCCGCGCTGCAGTTGAAAGCCACGCACGAAACCGACGCCGACGTTACCGGTGGCGTTGTGGCGTTCGATGACGACGAGCTTCAGGATGTCGTTCGCACTGTCGGACACGACTTGGCCATTCTCGATCTTCGGCGAAACGCTGATCGCATTGGTGACGATCTGGTCCGGCACGATTTCGATGACTTTGATCTTGCGGACGCCCTCGGGCTCGACCACGAGGTCCGCACTGCCGCGAAAGCGCACGTTCATGCTATTCCGCGGTTGAGCGATAACTGCTACATCGGGCCCGCGGTATTCGCCCTCCTCGGCTACGAGTTTGCCTTTTTTGTAGACGCGCTGGATCAGGAACTTCTCAAGATCCTCGAGCACAATAAAATCCGCCCAATATCGCGGTGCGATTCCACCATGGTTCCGCAGCCGGTAATGGCGCGCCGTGTTGATCGTGCCCATCTGAATCGCGGTAATCGGCGCGATGCCTAACGAGATCGCTTTGCGGATTGAATGATCAATGTGGCCTTCGTTAATCAGATCACCCGGCAGTTTGTCGTCCGTCGCGAAGGAGCAATTCGACGCGTTCTGCGGCGTCACGAGGGAAATGATATGCTCGAGATTTCTTTCCGTACTCCCTTCGCGAATCAGCAAGTGCAGGCCGAGGCGCAACTTCTCGCGCGCTTCCTCCAGGTCAGTGCTCTCGTGATCGGAGCGAATGCCCGCAAGCGCATAGGCGTTCAAGTTCTTCCCACGTAATCCTGGCGCGTGCCCGTCGATCAGCTTGCCTTTTCCCGCCCGGATTTTCGCCAGCTCAGTTTCCGCGCCGAGAAATACGCCGGGATAATTCATTAACTCCGCGACGCCCGCGATCCGATCGTCATCGATCATCTCCGCGAGATCGGCCGCATGCAGTCGTGCGCCGCTCGTCTCCAGATGCGTGGCGGGGATGCACGACGGCAGCATGATGAAGAAGTCGATCGGCACCCCTGTGCCCGCCTCGCGCACGTAGCGGATTCCGTCCTTGCCGAGCACGTTCACGAACTCGTGCGGATCGATCACCATCGCGCTCGTCCCGTGCGGCACGACTGCGCGCGCAAACTCGGGCACGGTCACCATCGTGCTCTCGACGTGGAAATGTCCGTCGATCAATCCGGGTGCGAGATAA
>JALYXP010000001.1 GCA_030947045.1 Verrucomicrobiota bacterium
CAAGGAAATCGAGGTGGAACTCCTACGCGCGAAAGAGGCGGCGGAAGCGGCGAATCGCGCGAAAAGCCAGTTCCTCGCCAACATGAGCCACGAAATCCGAACGCCGATGAACGGTGTGATCGGGATGACGGGCATGCTTCGCGACACGGCGCTGACGACGGCTCAGCAAGAGATTGCGGAGACGATCCGATCGAGCGGTGAAGCACTCCTCACGATCATCAATGACATCCTCGATTTCTCGAAAATCGAGGCCGGCCAACTGGAATTTGAGACAGTTAATTTTGAACTGACATCAGTGATTCGCGAGGCACTGGGCCTGGTCCAAAGTCTGACGAAAGCGAAAGGCGTGTCGCTGATTTTCTCCGTTGCGGTCGGCATGCCCGATCGCTTGCGCGGCGACGGCGGAAGACTGCGCCAGGTGTTAGTGAATCTGCTCAGCAACGCGCTGAAATTTACGCCCGCCGGAGAGATCTACCTGCATTGCTCGGTGGATGACGAAACCGATGAGATGGCGACTCTTCGGTTTCGGATCAAAGACAGCGGCATTGGCGTTTCAGCGGAAGTGCAGGCGCGACTCTTCCAACCGTTTGTCCAGGCCGACGCTTCCACGACTCGGCAGTATGGCGGCACAGGACTTGGGCTCGCGATCAGCAAACAGCTCGTGCTGATGATGGATGGCGATATCGGGATGGAGAGCACGCCTGGCGAAGGCTCGACCTTTTGGTTCACCGTGCAGCTAGCGAAGCAGACGGACGCCCCCGCGGTTACAGGCGAAGCCGAGCCAATTCTAAAAATCTGCCAGCGCCGGACCGAGCGCATCCTGATTGCAGAGGACAATGTCGTTAATCAACGGGTCCTAGCGCATCAGGTGCAGCGCCTCGGCTACACATCTGACACAGTCGCCGATGGCTGTGAAGCCCTCGAAGCGCTCGGCCGAATTCCTTACGAGATCGTGTTGATGGATTGTCACATGCCGCAGCTGGATGGTTACGAGACGACTCGCCGCATTCGGGCAGCGCGCGGTGCCCATCAGCCCTACATCATCGCGATCACCGCCGGTGCGATGCAGGGCGACAAAGACTCTTGCATCGCGGCCGGAATGGACGGTTACGTCAGCAAGCCCGTCCGTGTCTCTGAGCTGCAGGCGGCTTTGGAACGGCGCGGGGCACTAATGCAATCCTCAGCGGCAACAGCGTCCAGAATCGCAACCTTCGCCGTGCCGTAGCACGCCCGCGGCGCTCGTTATGAGCGCGTGCGGGTTCCCAGGCTGGAGACGATCGCGATCAATTCCGACGCCTCGACAGGCTTGGACATGTGCATCTGGAAACCGGAAAGAATCGCACGCCGGCGATCTTCCAAACGGGCGAAGGCGGTCAGCGCAATTGCGGGCACATCGCCGCCCTGCTCCGGCGAGAGCTGTCGTACTTTCTGAATCACCGCGTAGCCATCTTCCTCCGGCATGCCGATGTCCATGATGAGGACGTGCGGTTTCTTCTTCGTGATTGAGCGCAAAGCATCTGCGCCTGAACTCGCCGTTTCCACAGCCGCACCGCACCGCGAGAGAATGCGATGGATCAACTCCCGCGCATCTGGTTCATCGTCCACTGCCAGTATTTCCAGACCGGAAAGGTCAGGATGCTCTCCGGGCAGCTCGCGCGGCAAAGCCGTTCGCGGGTGCAAGCGGTCGGGATCGGGAGACAGCGTAGCCGCAGTCGCTGGCAAGCAAACGTAGAAGGTAGCCCCTTGATTCAGGCCCGCACTCTCCGCGCTAACGCTTCCGCCATGCAATTCGACGAGATTCTTCACGATCGCCAGACCAAGCCCAAGGCCGCGATGACGCCGCGTGGTCGTCGCATCGGCTTGCCGAAAACGGTCGAAAACGTGCGGGAGAAATTCGGAGGTAATGCCTTCGCCGGTATCGCTCACGCTGATTTCGAGGTGCGAATTCACGCGCCCCAAGGCGAGGTGCACGCGGCCCCCCTTAGGCGTAAATTTCACCGCATTCGTGAGCAGATTCCAAAGGACTTGCTGCAGCCGTCCCGGATCCGCCGATACCGGCCCGACATGCGGATCGAGGACCGAGGTTAACCGAATCTCGCGGACCGCCGCGGTCGGCTTCACCGACTCGATCGCTGCTTCGATGATCGGGACCAGATCGACCCGTTGCACATCCAGCCGCACCTTTCCGGAGATGATGCGGTTCATGTCCAACAAATCCTCAATGATCTCAGCCTGCGCGCGCGCATTGCGCTCGATCACGGCAACTCCCTCCGCCACCTCGTCCGGAGTCGGGGAGTCGCGCAGGATGGTGGCCCACCCGAGCACGGCATTCAGCGGGGTGCGCAGCTCATGCGACACGGTCGCAAGAAATTCATCCTTCATCCGAGTCTCCCGCTCCGCTCGTTCGCGCGCTTCCTTCTCGCTCGCGAGCAAACGCTCGCGGTCCGCTTCGGCGCGCTTCACACGGTCCACGTTGGTGTTTGTGCCGAACCAGCGCACGACGGCGCCAAGTTCATCAAGCACTGGATTTACCCGGGTCAGAAACCATTGGTAATCGCCGGCTGCACTTCGCAGGGGAAACTCCATTTCGAACGGCTGGCGGGTATTAACTGATGCCGTCCAGCGCTCCATGACGAGCGGGAGGAACGCGGGATCGTGCACCTTCTCCCAGCCCCAGCCCTCCATCTCCGCCAAGGTCGTGCCGGTGTATTCGTACCACCCGCGATTATACCAAAAAATGTGACCATCCGGGTGCGCCATCCAGGCGAGTTGAGGAATCGAATTTGCCAATGCGCGCAAATCCTCTTCGCTCCGGCGTAGCGCCTGTTCGATCTCTTTTCGATCGCTGGTATCGCGAATGAAAGCAGCGAAAAGATCGTTTCCGCTCCCGGGTGAAAGATGCGTAAAGGCGATCTCGATCGGAAACTCCTGTCCATTTCGGTGCAGCCCGACCGCCTCGACCGCCTTCCAATTTAACGTCCGCGTGCCGGTCGCGAGGAAACGCCCCATCCCCCGCCGGTGTGCTTCACGCAGCCGCTCCGGTTGGATTATTGCGACATTCTGTCCGACGATCTCTTCTGGCGCATAGCCAAAGATGTTGGTGACCGCAGGATTGGCGTATCGGACGTCGCTCTCGCGGTCCAAAATTACGATCGCGTCGGTGGAAGTCTCCCACAGAGCACGATACTCCGCGTCGCTGAGGGCCTGAGGAAGGGGGTGCTGTGACATCCTAATACTCAGCGCGCA
>JALYXP010000018.1 GCA_030947045.1 Verrucomicrobiota bacterium
GAGCCGCGGCCTCACCGGATGGAGTTCGTGAGGGAACTCGCAGGCGTTTCATTCATCAATGACTCGAAGGCGACAAACCTCGACGCTGTGGAAAAGGCGCTGCTCGCCCAGACCAAGCCGGTGGTGCTGATTGCCGGCGGGAAAGATAAAGGGTTCTCGTTCGATCCGCTGCGCAAGATTGTGGCAGAGAAAGTGCGGTCGACCGTGCTCATCGGTGAGATGGCCGAGCGCATCGGCACTGATTGGAAAGGCGCGGTGCCGTGCGAGATCGCACACTCGATCGCAGACGCCGTGGAGCGTGCCCATGCCATCGCGCAGCCAGGTGAAGTGGTCCTTTTTTCCCCGGGCACATCTTCTTTCGACATGTTCAAAAGCTACGCCGATCGCGGCGATCAATTTCGTGCCCTGGTGCACGCTTTGCAGAAGTAAGCCATGAAAATCCCCACGTTCCTCCGCAAGAAAAAACCGGCGAAGAAAACATTGCGTGCGAGTACTGCGCGTCGCTCTTTGGCCGGCCCCGAGATGGATTTCGAAGAGATGTCGGAGCCGAACATGAAGCTTTCTCGGGCGCTTCTCATCGTGCTCGTTCTCCACGTCGTCGCCGTCGCCGGCATCGTTGCATTCAATACGATTAAAGGTCGGCAGGGCGTCCTGGCAGCGCCGCCTTTGTCCAACGCAACTGCGCCAAAAACCGACAATGCGCCGTCGGCGGCGGCGCGCATGGATGCAGCGGCGCCATCTTCAGCAGCGGCCGTCGCCCCGGTGATCGTGGCGAAGCAAGGCCCGACTGCTGAAGTCCGCAGAGCGGAGCCGGTCAAGTCATCCGCGATTACTGCTCCGGTCAATGATGGCGGGAAGTCTTACATCGTTGGCAAAGGCGATAACCCGGTGAAAATCGCGAAGAAGCTCAAGGTGTCAGAGTCGGAGTTGCTGGCTGTAAACCACATCGACGATCCGCGAAAGCTTCAGATCGGGCAGAAGTTAATCGTGCCGGCCTCGAAATCGCCGAAGAGCAAAAAGAGCGAAGATTAGATCCCACCGCATCGATGCATCGTAAGAGCGCATACATTTTGTTTCTCGCGGTGCTCGGGATGCTCGTTATCGGCATCGTGATGCTGTTCAGCACGAGTGCGTTCGCGCGGGACAGCCATGGTGATGTTTATTTTTTCATCAAACGCCAGAGCGTTTGGCTCGGCATTGGACTCGTCGTTTGCATGGTCGCGGCCTGGACAGACTACCATATCTGGACGCGGAGCTGGTGGATCTGGTTCGGGCTTGCGGCCATCGCCCTGGCCTGCTGTTACGTGCCGCATCTCGGAATGCGGATCAACGGTTCGCGGCGGTGGGTGGGCCTTGGGCCGCTTACTTTTCAACCGTCGGAAGTGGCCAAAGTCGCCGCAGTATTTTTTCTCGCCTACTGGTTTTCTCGTCATGAGAAAGAGAGCGGTCGCATCCTGCAAGGGTTCGTTATCCCGCTCGCGATCGTCGGCGTTCTGTTGGCGTTGATCGTCGCGGAAGTAGACCTGGGGACCACGTCACTGATTGGCGCGACAGCGTTTGTGATGATGTTCGTCGCTGGCACGAACGCACTGTTGCTCGGCGTTCTGTCCTTCGTCGGAGTCGGCGGCATTTTGTTCGTCGCGGCGGCGATGCCGGAGCGAATGGGGCGGCTTGCGGCGTTCATGGACCCGGAAAAATTTAAAGACGATGCGGGCCTCCAGCAGATGCAGGCATTGATCGCCTGGGGCAGTGGGGGCATCGATGGTCTTGGTCTCGGCAACGGCCGGCAGAAGATGCTCTACCTCCCGTATGCGCATACTGATTTCATCTTCCCGATGATCGGCGAAGAGCTGGGTCTGCGGATCAGCCTGCTCGTGGTGTTTCTGTTTGTGGTTATCATTGTGTGCGGCACCATGATCGCGTTGCACGCGAAGGACCGCGTCGGGTTGTTGCTCGGCACCGGCGTTGTTGCACTGCTCGCGCTACAGGCCGCGGTGAACATCGGCGTCACCACGTCGCTGCTGCCGAACAAAGGGTTGCCACTGCCATTTATCAGCTACGGTGGATCCAACCTGGCGGCCTGTTTGTTTGGCATCGGCGTGCTCCTGAGCATTTACCGCCGCGGCGTGCTCGAGCCGGTAAACACAAAACGCGCGACGATGCAGGTGCGCACGACGCCGCGCATATGAGGAGGCGTTTCGAGTCAAATCTGGGGAGCGCACGCTTGAAGCGTGCTGACGAAGGCATTCTGCCTTCGCGAACTTTATTAGAAGCGCGCCACTGCGCGACTTGTCTGCCTGACGAAAAGTTCGTTTCGGCAGGATGCCTCAACCAGCGCGCTACAAGCGTGCGCTCCCCCGATAAACTGCCGCGATGAACGCGATCATTGCATGTGGCGGGACGGGCGGACATTTGTTCCCGGGAATCGCGGTGGCTGAAGTGCTTCGCGCGCGCGGTCACGAGGTGATGCTTTTCGTTTCGGAAAAAGAGATCGACTCGCTTGCTCTCGCGGGACACTCCGAACTCCGCTTCGAAAAACTACCGACAATCGGCCTGCCATCCCCGTTCTCGCCCACGATTTTCCGCTTCACGCAGCGGTTTAACGAGAGCCTCTCGCTCTCGCGCCGCATCTACCGAGCGTTTAAGCCGCACATCGTGCTCGGCATGGGAGGGTTCACGTCGACTGCACCGATCCTTGCCGGACGGATGCGCGGAGTGCCCACGTTGATCCATGAGTCGAACGCGATCCCCGGCAAAGCGAATCGCCTGACCGCGCGCTTAGTTCGCGCCGTGCTGCTCGGGTTTGCGGATTGCGCAAAGTTCTTCCCGAAAGTGCGCACCGAAGTTACGGGAACTCCATTGCGCGGTGAGCTGCGGCGGATCGATCGTGCCGAAGCAAGGCGGAAACTTGGCCTGCGCCAGGACCTGCGCACCATTCTCATCATGGGCGGAAGCCAGGGCGCCACCGGAATCAATCAGGCGATCCTAAAAGCGTTGCCGATGCTGAACGGACAAGAATTCCAGGTGATTCATCTTTCCGGCGCACGCGACGAGCGGCTGATGGCGGACAATTATCAGCGCGAAAATATTCCGGCCTACGTCGCGGCGTTTCACCACTCGATGGAGGAAGTCTACAGCGCGGCTGATTTTGCGATCGCGCGGTCGGGCGCGGCTAGTTTATCGGAGCTTGCGGCGTTCGGATTGCCGTCGCTCTTGATCCCGTTTCCGTACGCGGCGGACGATCATCAGACGCGCAACGCGGAGATTTTCGTGAAGGCAGATGCGGCGATGATGGTGCGTGAAGCGGAGCTCACCGGGGACGCCATGGCGCGCAAACTTCGCGAGATGATTGCGGATGCCGGGCGGTTGCAACGGATGTCCGAAAATTCTGCGCGGCTCGCACCGAAAAACGCCGCCGCGTTGGTTGCAGATACGATGGAGAAGTATATCCAAGCCGATGCCGCTCGCGCCTGAAGCCAGCCTGCAAAAACTGCTCACGCAGGAGCGTCATCGCGTGCACCTGATCGGCGTGGCCGGGAGCGGGATGAGCGGGATTGCCGCGCTTCTTCTGGAACTCGGCCATCAGGTCAGCGGCTCGGATCGCGTCGGGACCTTGGAGACGGAGCGGCTGCAGCGTCTCGGGCTGCGGTTTCACGTGACGCACCGCGCCGAAGACGCGAGCGACGCAGAGATTGTGGTCTATTCGTCCGCCATCAAGGACGACAATCCGGTGCTCGCCGACGCCCGGGCCCACGGCAAGCCGACCCTCCGTCGCGCCGAAGCGCTCGCCGCGATCATGATGGGAAAACGCGGAGTGGTCATCGCAGGGATGCACGGCAAAACGACGACTTCGGCGATGACCGCGCATGTGTTCCGCGAAGGCGGATTGCACCCTTCACATTACGTTGGAGCAGAGATCCCGATCCTCGGCACGAATGCTCACTGGGATTCACGCGGAGATTATTTCGTCGCGGAAGGCGATGAGAGCGATGGCACCATTCGCTACTTCTATCCGGAGCACGCGCTCATCCTAAATATCGAGGAAGAGCATCTTGATTTCTACGCGGACCTCGCTGCGATCGAGGCCGTTTACAATCAACTGCTCGATCAAACGAGCGGACACATTTTCTACTGCGCGGATGACGCGAACGCCACGCGCGTCTGTGCGAACCGGCCGGGCTCGATTTCGTTCGGGTTCTCCGAAAATGCCGACTATCGCGGCGCAGATCTCGAGCTGAAAGATTTCACTTCGGTCTTCTGCGTTTACCGGCGCGGCGAGAAGCTCGGTGAGGCGGTGTTAAACGTTCCGGGCCGTCATAATGTCAGCAACGCTCTCGGCGTCATCGCACTCGCGACAGAGCTGGGAATTCCGTTCGCGAAGAGCGTCTCGTCGCTCCAGCGATTCGAGCACGCGCGTCGTCGTTTCGAGATCAAATATGCGAGCGAGCGTTTCCTCCTCGTCGACGATTATGCGCACCATCCGACGGAAATCCGCGCGACACTCGCGACTGCGAAGGCCACTGGACGGAACCGTGTCGTCACGATGTTTCAGCCGCACCGATATTCCCGCACGCAGGCGTTGCGGCACGAATTCGGCAATGTCTTTGGCGACGCCGACCGCGTGTTTGTCACGGACGTTTACGCGGCCAGCGAAGCGCCGTTACCCGGCGTGAGCGGTCAGACGATCGTCGATGCCATCGCCGCGCAAGGACACAGCGGCGTCGCCTATCAGCCGCGCCTCAACCAGCTGCATCGCGATGTCGGTAATATGATCGTCGACGGCGATCTCGTCCTCAGCCTCGGTGCCGGCAACGTGCATGAACAATTGGCGTTGCTCGCCGCCGATCTCGTGATCGCCGAGAAGCTGCGCGAGATCGTCGGCGAAGAAGGTGAAGTGCGCCTTTACGAACCGATGGCGAAGCACACCACTCTGCGGGTCGGCGGGCCGGCGCAATTTTGGGTTGAGCCGCGAAGTGAAGCCGCGTTCGCCGAGATCATTCGGCTCTCTCGGCAGCAAAATCTCCCGCTCTTTGTGATCGGCCGCGGCTCGAATCTTCTCGTGCGCGACGGCGGCATTCGTGGCGTTGTTGTTCATCCGTCGGGTGGTGAGTTCGACCGCGTCGAAATGATCGATGGCGAGATTCACGCCGGCGTTGGCGCGAAGCTGAAACAGGTCGCGTATGCCGGGAAAAGCGCAGCCCTTGGCGACCTCGAATGGATGGAGGGAATCCCCGGTGAGGTAGGCGGCGGCTTGCGCATGAACGCCGGCGCGATGGGTTGGCAGACGTTCGATAACGTCGTGCGCGTCCGCTATTTGGATGGGGAAGGTAATCCGCACACGAAAACACCGGCGGAGCTGGAGGTCGGCTATCGCAGCGTGCCTTCGTTGAAGGCGAATTACGCGGTATCTGCCGTCTTTCGTGGAACACCTGCGCCGCTTGATCAGATCGTACGGAAGCTGGAAGAGTCTCAGGAAAAACGCAGGACTTCGCAGCCGATCGCGAAGAGCGCCGGTTGCGCATTTAAAAATCCGCCGTCGTGTCCCGCCGGCAAACTGGTCGACGAACTCGGCTTGAAGAACTGCAGCGTCGGCCACGCGCGTGTTTCCGAGGTGCACGGAAATTTTCTGGTGAATGATGGCGGCGCGACCGCAGCCGACATGCTCGCGTTGATCGACAAGATCAAAACGGTCGCGCGCGAAAAGCGCGGGATCGAGCTGGAGACGGAAGTCCAAATCGTGGGGGAGGCGGCATGATGTCATCCCGAGCGAAGTCGAGGGACCCCGGGGCATCACGAGCTACGTCGCATGTAATTCTGCGGGGTCCCTCCACTCCGCTCCGCTTCGGTCGGGATGACACGAGAGGCCTGGTATGATCACGCTGCCAAAACGTATCGCAGTTCTGAAAGGTGGCCCCGGCTCCGAGCGTGATGTCTCGTTAGCCACTGGCGCCGGTGTCGCAAAGGCGCTGCGCTCGCTAGGCGCGGATGTCACCGAAGTGGATGTGCATGGCTCTGACTTCGAAGTTCCGGCAGGCATCGAGCTCGCGTTCCTCGCGATGCACGGAACGTTCGGCGAAGACGGCGAGGTGCAGGCGATTCTCGAAAAACGGGGCATCGATTACACAGGCGAAGGCGTGGAAGAAAGTCGCATCGCATTCGACAAAATTCTGTCGAAGGAGCGCTTCGATGCCCACGGCGTGACGACCCCTCAATGGGAAGTGATCGCGCCGGGTGAGCGACCGAAGATGGCGCGGCCATTCGTCCTGAAAGCGCCGCGGCAAGGTTCAACGGTCGGCGTTTACATTGTGAAGGAAGAGCAAGAGGTCGCCCCTGCGTTGGCCGATGTAGCGAAATACGACGATCGAATTCTCGTCGAGAAATTTGTGCCCGCGCGCGAGCTGACGATCGGGGTTTTAGGAGATCAGGCGCTGCCGATTCTGGAGATCATCGCAAAGAACGGCTTCTATGATTTCGCGGAGAAGTATCCATTCCTGAATCCGGGCGCGAGCGGCACCGGTGCGCGTCACGTCTGCCCGGCGGAAATCCCGCCGGAACTCTTCGCGCAGATCCAGGATCTCGCATTGCGTGCGCATCGTTCACTGGGTCTGCAGACCTACTCGCGCGTCGACGTCATGCTGCCGGTGAACGGCGCCCCGACGGTGCTGGAGATTAACACCATTCCGGGAATGACCGAGACCAGCCTGTTGCCGGAAATGGCAGCTGCGGTTGGGATCAGCTACCCGCAACTTTGCGCGCGAATTATCGAGTTATCGCTCGCCGCGAGGAGGCCCAGCAGACGGTGAGCCGCCTTGTCACAGAACGTCCGCGCGCGCGCAATCAGCGCGTGTCGAACACGAAGCAACGCCGGCAGCAGCATTTGCTCGATGTGAAAGTGCGCTCCCACAAAGCGACGCAGTATCGCAACAAACGCGTGCTTGTGA
>JALYXP010000025.1 GCA_030947045.1 Verrucomicrobiota bacterium
CAACAACGAAACGAAGAGCATCGACCTTACGCTGGGCCAATTCCCGGAAGACAAACTCGCGAACAACGACAAGGCGAGCGGACAAGGCGACGACAAGGATGCACTCGCGGGTGTCGGCGTCGCTGATCTCGATCAAGGCGCCCGGGCCGAGGCCAAAATCCCTGCAGCCGTGCAGGGAGCGGTGATCACAAAAGTGGCTCCTAATTCTCCGGCCTACGAAGCGGGCCTGCGTCCCGGCGATGTCATCACGGAGATAAATCGCAACACCGTCGCCAGCGCGCAGGATGCGATCGCCCAAACCGAAAAGCCGGCGAGCGACGAAACTTTGGTGAAAGTCTGGAGCCACGGCGGCAGCCACTTCGTCACGGTCGAAGAACCGAAGAAGGTGTCTTAAAAGGTCGATCCGCGATTCCCTGGTAGGGACGGACCGCTGGGCCGTCCGCTCGGCGCGCCCAGCGGTCGCGCCCTACCTCCGGGAGTTTAGACGCCAAGCGGTTAAGAAGCTGACGCGGGGGGCTCGTTCAAAACACAGCCCTCCTGTCGCCGGATAAGGCGCAGGAGGGTTTGTCGCGGACAGAAGCTCAGCCCCAAGTTCGTCTATTTCTTTTTGGGGCACGGCGATTCTGGACGACATCGGTGAAGCGCTCTAGCTGGGCGACGCGGTTGATGGCGGGCGAAGCGCTGGGGCTCGGGCTGGTCAACCGGGCCGGGATCGTGCCAGGTGATGCCCCAATAAACAAAAGTCGGCTCTGCGTCTTTCCGGGCGTAGAGGCGATCATTGCGTTTTCTTCGCGATTTGTGTTCGCTACTTCGCGGTCCATTTTCGTTAGCAAGTCCTGCATCGTCGTTCTCCGATGGCCGGCTACGCAGCATCGCCATGGGCTGCAAGAAACCCCCTTCCTAAAGTAGAAGTGGTCGAAAATGGAAAGTGCGTGCTGGGGGCGCATGAAGTTATCGACCATCCAGACCAACAGCGTTGCGAACACGCTCAACCGCAGAGGAGGAGAACACTCCAGATACGAGTCGCGTCTTTTCAGAACAATGTCGGTTACTTCGCTTTCGTCGCCCCGGTTTTCGCCAATGCTTTCTTGGCCGCACGACTCACGATGACGGTAACGGCAATCGTCGCCACGAGACCAAGGCCAAGCAGCACATACTTCAACGTCGAGCTGCCGCCACCGCCGCTCAGGCCTGCTTTACCCGCGCCACCAAGATAAGCATAGAGGAGTGTGCCCGGGAGCATCCCGATGGCGGACGCAAGCAGGTAGGGCACAAAGCCTACCGCCGTTACGCCGTAAAAATAGTTACTGAGATTGAACGGGATCAGCGGACTGAGGCGCAATAACCCGACGACCTTCCACCCTTGTTCGCCGATCGCGGTATCGATCGCGGCGAACTTCTTGTTACCCTTCGTTGCCGCTTTGACTCGCTCACGGACCAGGTAGCGCCCGCACAGGAACGCCAGCGTCGCGCCGATGATCGCGCCGGCGAGCGCGACCGCAGTTCCGCCGATCACTCCATAGATCAGACCCGCCGCGACGGTGAAAATCCAGCCGGGCAGAAACAGAACTGTCCCGAGTGCATAGACTGCGATGAACAGAACCACGCCCCACGCGCCGAGCGTTTGCACATAATCGCTGAACGCCTTTACCCAATCCTTGACCGGCAGGAATGCTGTCGCGGTTGAGAGTGCAATGAGGACTGCCGCGAGCGCGATCCATTTCCAGTATTTTTTCAGCCAGTTCATCGTGGTTCAGCGGGCGCGGCGGTAGCGCCAGGCGAAGAGTTTCTTCGCGAAGGGCGTCAGGCGCGTTTTGTTGTATTTGTCGCCGGCTTTGCGCGCGAGTTCGGCAAAGGTCGGATAGGCGTGGATCATTGAGGCGATCTTGCCGAGGCCGATGCCTGCGTTCATCGCCAGCACGAACTCGTGCAGCAGATCGCCAGCGTGTGGTGCGATCAGGGTTGCGCCGAGGATCTTGTCGGAGCCTTTGCGTGTGAGGATTTTCGCGAAGCCTGCTTCTTCATTTTCGACAACTGCGCGGTCGATCTCATCGAGCGGCACGACAAACAGGTCATACTCAATCCCGCGCTTCTTCGCCTCGGTTTCACCGAGCCCGACGTGCGCCACTTCCGGTTCCGTGTAGGTGCACCAAGGCACCACCGCGCAGTCGACTTTCTGTCGCAGGAGTTGCAACGGCATTAGGATGTTTCGAACGACGGCGCGCGCGGTGAAATCCGCGGTGTGCGTGAACTTGAGGCGATTCGCCACGTCGCCGCACGCGTAGATGTGCGGCTGCGAAGTCTGCAGGTAGTCGTTCACTTCGACGCCGTGTTTGTTGTCCTTCACGCCAGCGGCGGCGAGATCCAGGGCCGCGGTGTTCGGTGTTCTGCCGGCGGCGATGAGTAATGCGCTGGCGCTAATTTCGTCTCCATTCACCACGAGAGTAACGATGCCGTTTTCGCATCGGGCATGCGTCGTCGTTGCATTCAGGCGCACGCCGATTCCCTCGGCCTCGAAGCGTTCGCGCATGAAGTCAGCCACATCACGGTCCTCGGGTGGGAGCAGCTGTGGGCCGTTGTGCACGATCGTCACGCGGATGCCGAGCCGGCTGAAGGCCTGTCCGAGTTCACAACCGATCGGTCCGCCGCCAAGGACGAT
>JALYXP010000035.1 GCA_030947045.1 Verrucomicrobiota bacterium
TTGTCGATATTTTGACGATCCTGCTAATCTTCTTCGTCGTTTCGACGACGTTCAAAAAGGATCAGCCGGAGGTGCAGATCAATCTTCCGGAATCGCAGACCGCGACGAACGCGCCCGCTGAAACGGAGCACGCTGTGCTAAGCGTAAACGCGGAAGATAATGTGCTGCTGGATGGGCGGCCGGTCGCGATTGAGGACCTGCAGAAGGCTGTCACGGATCTGCCGGCGACGCGGAAAAACGGGCTGGCGTTGCAGGCGGATAAGAAAGCGTCATTCGGCGCAATCATCAAAGTGATGGACGCGTTGAAGCTGGCCGGCGTGAAAAATCTGCCGGCGTTTACGCACGGCGAGAAATGAAGCGCCCGATTGTGAAATATGGCGACGCTGTGCTGCGCGCGAAAGGCAAGCGTGTCGCCAAAGCCGACGAAAAGATTCGCGCGCTCGCGTCGGACATGCTCGAGACAATGCACGCTGCGAATGGTGTTGGTCTCGCAGCGCAACAGGTCGGCGAGGCAGTGCAGCTCACCGTTCTCGACGTGACCGATGTCGAAGACCGGCCGAGCACGCTGAGGCTAAACGGAAAAGACGTGGAGCTGGAACGCGCGATGCCGCTCGTTCTGTTGAACCCGACGCTGACACTCGGCGAAGAGACCGAGCAAGGCCCGGAAGGTTGCCTCAGTTTTCCGGAAATCACGGCTGACATCGAGCGCGCCATCGCGGTCTCGGCGAAAGCTGAAACGCTCGACGGAGAGTCGGTCGACATCGAAGCGACAGGTCTGCTCGCGCGAGCTTTGCAGCACGAGGTGGATCACCTCAACGGCATTTTGTTCATCGACCGGATGAGCTCCGTCGCGAAGGCGAGTCTCGGGAGTCGGCTGAAGCGGCTGCAGAAAGAGACACAACGCAGCGAGTAGCGGTTCCGCGCGAGGAGACGTGTGCGCCATGGGACCGAGCAGCGCGTCTGTCATCCTGAGGCGGCGAAGCGCGCTCGAAGGATCTCTCGGGCGGAGTTTGTGTCACGCGAATCGCGGCGTGGCGTGGACTGTAATTTGCGCCTGATACTATTTGCGGGACGCAAACTGCGGGAGGGAGATCCCTCGACTTCGCTGCGCTGCGCTCGGGATAACTCACTGGCCTCCTTGCAGTGTTAGGTGAGAGCCCGTCGAGCTACATCGCCTTGTAAGTAACAGTGATCGTCCGATACACGAGCGCCTGGCGCTGCGCCGAAAAGTAGAACAATTCCAGCATCGTGCCGCCGACGATCCACTGATACCCGACTAGCGTCTGCACAACGTCCGTGTCGGTGTCGCGCGTGCGTGAGACGAGCTTCCCCGTGCCGAACTTCGCGTCGAAGTAGCGACGAATTTCGCCCATCCGATCGTTGTAATTCTCAATCGTCCATTTGTCGTATTCGTACTGCAATTCGACCTCGGTTAAGAACCCTTCCTTGAACTTGAAGAGCGTCCGTTTCAGTCCCGGTTGCACCAGCCCCTCGACTGTCCAGATCTCGCGCTTCTCCTTCGTTTCACGCGTGACAATTTTGGCTTTCGCCGCGACGAGGACCTGTTCGACCTTTCCGGAAGAGTCGTTCCAGCGGAAGCCAAACGGCGGGGGAATATCGTCGACCGCGAAAACGCGCGCGACCGAGACGATCAACGCGAGCACGACCGCGCCAAGCACATTTCGCGAGCAGGCTAACGAGTGATCGGATGCGAAATTGGAATGCATTTCTAACGGCGCCGGCCAGCTCACGCGACCGTTAAGAACAGCGAAGTTGCGCTCCCGCGGCGGGCCGGTCAACCTCCGCGCAGGCGGTGTGATTAGACGTTTGAGGGGACGCTCGGTTCAATTTTTGCGTCAAGATTTTTTTGGGAAAGAGAGCGAAATAAACTTCCCGTTTTTTCTTGTCGCAGATTTACGCCGTTTCTACTCTCAAGCCGCTGGCAGCGAGGGATCAGAGGGGTTGTGAATAAGGTGTGAACAGCTTGGCAGCGATTGAAGAATCTAGAATGAGTATAAACCCCCGCCTCTCGGCAGACGCATCTCACATGGACTCACTGTGGCCGCGCGGACTACGGCGCTCCATAGCTCACCTTTGTGTTTTCCCCTCGTGTTTTCGCGCGCGCCGTAACTTTTTGCGATGCGCCGAGCTATTTCGCCAAGCGCGAAATGCCGAAAACCTGAATGTATTTTCCCCGCCGCTTCACCGTTTGCTCTCTCGGGCGCGAGTTGCTTAAGGCTGTTAACAACTCTGTATGGACGAGAAGTGCGCGCAGTTATGGCAGCAGCTGTCGACAGCCCTAAAACCGCAGGTTAGCCCAGACACTTATCAGCGCTGGTTCTCGGCTGTTCGGCTCGTAAACGCGACCGATGACGCGTTCACTTTGCTGGTCCCAAACAACATCTATCAGTTCTGGATCGAGAGTAACCATATGAGCGCTTTGCAGGGCGCGATCGTGAGTGCGTTCGGCGCGCCGCGGGCCATTAAGTTCGCGATGCCTTCCGAAGACGGAATGATCGTGACCGATGCTCCCGCGGAGCCCGTCGAAGTCCTCGAGCCGGAGCCCGAAGACGTGCCGGAACGCCGAATTGGGAATTCGCTCGGTC
>JALYXP010000049.1 GCA_030947045.1 Verrucomicrobiota bacterium
CATTTAACGCGGAGCTACCACATGGACGACACGACGGACAAAAATCTAGACCCTAAGACGAATCCGGATCCACTGACGGGCGAACCCGGTTCTCATCCCATCGGCACCGGTGTCGGGACGACCGGCGGCGGTTTGACTGGCGCTGCGATCGGAGCCGTCGTGGCCGGACCAATTGGCGCCGCAATCGGAGCGGTGGTAGGCGGGGTGGCGGGCGCGTACAGCGGACACAGCGTGGCGGAAGCAGTTAACCCGACGGTCGAAGAAACATTCTGGCGCGAGAATCACGGTTCCCAGGACTGGGCCCGCGAGGGCCACACCTACGATCAATACGCACCGGCGTATCGCACCGGCTATGAAGGCGTAACGAAATATGCGGGCAAGTCTTACGAGCAGATCGAGGCTGATCTCGCGGTCGACTACCAGAAGCACGATCCGACCAGCGCTTTGCCGTGGGATCGCGCGCGGCCGGCCGTGAAAGCCGCGTGGCACCGCGTCTCGGGCACAATTGCGCCGCGCGATACGGATCGCGGGATGCGCGGGGGCCTGTAACCTGCCAGCCGCTATTTCGCAGCTGCCGCCAGATACTCGTCGACGACGGTAAGGAACTGATCGATGTCGTAGGGCTTCGTCAGGTAATTTTTCGCGCCGGAGGTAAGCAGCCGCTCGATCTGGCTCGGGGTCGCGTCGGCACTAAGGACGACGACCGGGATCGCGGCGGTCGCGGGATCACTCTGGAGTTGTTTGAGGACTTCAGACCCGTGCATGTCGGGTAAGTTAAGGTCGAGCAGGATCAAACGCGGCCGATGCGTTTCGGCTAAATGACATGCGAGGCGTCCTTCCGGCGCATGCTTCAGCTTCACGTCCGGCCGATACTCAAGGATTCGAGCGACGAGCGTGAAATTCACGACATCGTCTTCCACATACAACACGTCACAAAGGGACACTTCTGTTGGCACGCTGCGGTGCGACGCCCCTGCGCCATCGGCTGAAGGGTCACCCAACTCCGTCTCAATGATCCCGAGCAGCTCGCGGGCCGACTTCAAGATCTGCTGCACATCTCCATCGCTCCGTTTGCCTCCAGGCTGCAGCAAGAGCAGTTCCGCGAACCCGATGATCGCGTTGAGCGGGGTGCGCATTTTATGGTTTAGCTCAGCGCGAAAATCACTCTGTGCCAACTCGTCCGAAACGGGCGCCTCGGCTGTTAAGTCTTCGTTCATTTCCTTACCTCGTTTCTTCCTGATTCATTCGAAATCATACCGCTGCTAGCCAAACGCCGGCTCTGTGACAGCAGCATCCATCCGCAAGCCCGATGGCTCGTCGAATGTCTGGTGGCGCAGCTTCTGCACCATGTCGATGTCGCGGCGCATCTTGTTCTTGTGCGCGCAGAAAATCAGAGCCGTTTCGTCGGTAATAACGTCGGACTTGTAGGCTGCGAGCAGCGACTGATCGAAGCTGTGCCAGCCCATTGTCGACCCCGCCTCGATGATCTCCTGGAATGAGCTGTTCTCGCGCTCGCCGTAGAGCAATGTCTCCCGCGTCCGCAGGCTGCTGCCCATGATCTCGCTGACCATCATTCGGCCGCCACTGATCTTGCTAACTAGTCGCTGGCTGACGACGTAGCGCAGGGTGTCGGCGAGCCGCTGCCGCAGCTGTTGCTCCTCGTCTTTGCTGAACATGCCGAGGATGCGGTTGATCGTCTGGCCGGCGTTGATTGTATGTAGCGTCGAGAAAACAATGTGACCGGTCTCCGCCGCGGTCATCGCGATTTCCATCGTCTCGCGGTCGCGAATTTCACCCACGAGGATCGCTTTCGGCGCTTGCCGCAATGCCGCCCGCAACCCGCCGGCAAAACTGGAAAAATCTTTCCCAAGCTCGCGCTGATTGAAGAGCGCTTGCTGGTGCGGGTGAAGAAACTCGATTGGGTCTTCCAGCGTCAGGATGTGAATTTTTTGCGTGCGATTCAGCTCGTTTAACATCGCCGCGAGAGTGGTTGTCTTCCCGCTGCCGGTGGAGCCGGTCACGAAGATGATGCCGTTCTTCTCCTTCACCATCTCGCCGAAAATCGGCGGCAACCCGAGCGCTTCCAAAGTCGGGATCTTCGTCGCCAGCTTCCGCATCACGATCGCGGTCTGGCCGTTCTGGCGGAAGATGTTCACGCGGAAGCGCGCGATCCCGGCGAGCGAATAGCTGCAGTCGCACGAGCCGTTGGTGGCGAGATCGTTCACCAGCCGCGGGTCGCCATTCATGAGGCACGCCGAGATTTCCTCGATATGCGATTGCGCGAGAACCGGCTCCGGCAGCTCCACCGGGAACTCATCGAGTGATCCATGCTGCTCGAGAACGGGCGGTTTTCCGACGGCGAAAAGCAAATCCGAAACGCCGTCAGCGCTCTGCAGCATCGCGGTTAAAAGTGCGTCGATCAGTTCCTT
>JALYXP010000050.1 GCA_030947045.1 Verrucomicrobiota bacterium
CACGCATATTGCTCGTAGTTCCTCCACGCGTGCAGGAACTCGCCTTTCACGCGCGCCGCGAGCTTTTGCTCGCGCGACTCGCAACTGACCAGCAGAAAGGCGAGGGCGATCGTGCTCGCCAGTTTCATCACTCGTTAGGCGTGAAGCGGGCCAGCGGCTTAACCAGGTTGCCCGGCAGCGGTCGAACGCGATCATAGATGCGATCGGCGATCGGCTTCGCGACCAGGTATCCGGCGGCGAACATCTCCATGCGGGCGTCGAGATTGTCGATGTAGTTGAGCGCCATTGCTTCCGGCGTTTTCGGGCTGACGGGCGACCCGAATTGCGGCTCACCGTGATGTGCGCCGATCAAATGCAGCAGATGCAGCCGCACGTCTTCCGATGACGGCTGGAGGTTGTTCCACTCGTTAGCCGAAGCGATTTTCCGCCAGAGCGAATTCACCAGCTCAATGCCGATCGAAATGTGGCCCATGAGTTCGCCGCGTTCGTCGAAGCCCATGGTGAAGCCGTTCTCCGGCAGATGATTTTCCCAGAGCTTGCCGGAGTCATGAAAGAGGATGCCGGCGATCAGTAGATCGAGATTCAACTGCGGATACATCGGCGCGATCTGCTCCGCGACTCGCATCATCTGCGCGGTGTGCTCGACCAGTCCGCCGCGCCGCGCGTGATGATAACTGCGCGCCCCAGCGGTCCGGCGAAAGCGCTCACCGAATTCCGCGACGAACGCTTCACAGAGCGCGTGCAAACGCGGGTCGCCGATTGCCTTGACGCGTTCCGTGATGTGGCTCCAATCAGCGGCTTGTTTGCTCCGCAACTCCGGCGGCCCAGCGAGCAGATCGCTTGTTTCTTCACTCGTTAGGCGACGAACGGTCCACTGCTTCGCCTCCAGGCCGAACTGCTGGTGTTGCGCGAACTCGCCGCTGATCTCGATGAACTCTGACGCGCCGAGCGCCTCGCACGCGCGGTAATCCGGATGATCACTCCAGACGCGCACCGTCATGCGATCGCAAGCGTCCGCGAGCGCGAGCTCGCAGTACGGTTTGCCTTCGCGAGTCGATTTCGCTTCCGCCGCGTTCACCTGCACGTGGACGCGTGCAGAGACGAATCCGTTCTGCGCGCCACGCCGGATTTCGCTGATCGTGAGCAGTTCCAGCATTCCGCAGCCTAATCCGGAGACGCTCCGATTTGTAGCCGGATGACGCGTAATATTTTCCGCGAAACGCGCCACCCGAAAAACGAAAACCGCCCGCCGGATGATCCGGGCGGGCGGCTTTGGCTGAGTCTTGTTAGGTTACGCGAGAGTGGGCCTGCGGCTGGTCTTGCCGTGGCCGTTGCCGCTGGCGCTGCCATTGCCATTGCGTGGCGCGACTACGATCTCGTCCGCCATCGGCAACACTGCTGCTGGCACAGCCGATCTGACCTCCGTCTTGTCCGTCACCGTCTGCACCGGCGCGTAAACCACCGCATCGCCCGGCACGCTTTGCTTGCCGCTATTGACCGCCTGCACGATGATTTCTACCGCTGTCGCAGCCGGCACGTCCACCTGTGCCATCGGCTCGGTCACGCTCGCGATTAGCTCATAAGGCGTTTGGACACCTACTTCGCGCATCCGGGAAACGGTAACGATCCGCGAACTGCGTCATATCGCACGTCAGCAATACACTACGAGTGATCACGCCGTCCTTCCGCTTCGTTAGCTCCTGCGTCGGGTCAGATGTTACCGTAAGGCCACTCGGCGCCGCCGGCGTGGCGATAGAAGCCGGTATTTCCAGGCCGAAATCGAGCCAGCGGGTACCATCCGGATTGACAAGCTCTGCCAGGTTACCCACCAGCAGCCGCATATAAGAGGTCAAGACATTGCTCGCCGTGCTGCGTGCCGTGCCTTTGTTCGTCAGGTCCGCGTCAGAATCGGTGGCGAGCTTCTGGGTCGAGATCACCGCATCGCGCAAGGTCTTGCCATTCGCTGCCGTCACCCCCTAGATGACATGTAAGGGGTTGCCGGGTGTGGGGATTGGACTCTACACCCGACAAATATGAATAATGAGTCGTTACACTCAGAGTTTCCTCACTCGAGGGAACCTGCGGGCAGTTTAGTGTCCG
>JALYXP010000058.1 GCA_030947045.1 Verrucomicrobiota bacterium
GGCGGCCTCGCCCTCGCGGGCGTTGTCTCGCTTCTCCTGGCAGGACGTTTTCTGCCGGCGTTCATCAAAACCGGGAGCTTCATGCCTGCGGGGATGATGTCGATCCTGAGCGTGATCGGCATCGTGATGGCGCTCGCCGCCTGGCTGAAACGGTAACGCCGCGTGCGCCGATTTCGCGTAAGGACGTTGCGCGTTTTCGCGTGGCTGCTGTTTCTCGCGCTCCTTACCGCGATCGTGCTGCGGTGGATTTCGCTGGAACGCTGGCGTTGGAATTTGCCGAACAGTGAGCCGGTCGCGCTTGCCACGCCGCGCCGGACGGCCGCGCCGATAGCTACGGCCACGCCCACCCCGAAGCCGCCGGTGATCGGAGGCAAGCTCGAGACGGCGCGTCTCTTCAGTGGGATCACGTTTCACTCCACGGTCGAGACGCCGCCGGGTCGCGCTGCGTCGGAAGAACGGGTCGATCCCGAGAGCTACGTGCTCGATCTAAAATTGCAGGTGCGCATGCCCGCGCCTAACAAGTCGATCGAGGAACTGGCGGCTGTGAATCCCGATCTCCCCCGCGTGCTTCCGGGTCTCGCCGCGACGCTCGGGCCAAATTCCGTCTCGCCTTTTTTCGCGCAGATCTACGACACGAAGGTGAAAGAGCTGCGCGCGAATCTCGGCCGGCTCGACCAATTGCTTTCACGTCATAATTTCTACGACACTCAAACAGTGCTCCAGCTGCGCGATCCGAAGACGCAGCGCAAAGCGGTTTTGCTGCAGGCCGACATCGATGTCGATTCCGACGGCTCTGACTCCGATCGCCTGCCGGCGGGCAGCGGCACGTCTCCGAATTTCCAGCCGTCAACGAGCTTTCGGTGGGACAAGAAAACGCCGATCCCTAACCCGTACATCCCCGCACTCGAGGCCAAGGTAAAAACGAGCGAGGCCGAAGCCGCGCTGCCTTCCACGAGTGCGGATCGTAAGCGCGAGCTGAAAAGCGTTGCGACACAGGCGCGTAGTGAGATCGAAACGCTGAAGCGCTTCAGCTTTCTCATTGGCACGACCGACCCGTTTATCGTCATTCCAGCCGGGTTTACGAAGACAGACGGCGCAAAAGTCGGCGACTACGCGGTTGTCATCTACGGCGATGCGATCTATCCCGCGATCGTCGGCGATGTCGGGCCGTCGGATAAATCGGGCGAAGCGTCGCTCCGAATCGCGAAAGAGATCGGTGCGAACGCCTCTCCCACGAACCGGCCGGTAAACGATCTCAAGATCACGTATCTGATCTTCCCCGGAACGGCGGAGGCGCATTTCGGGCCGCCAGATCTCGACAAGATTTATGATCGTTGCGAAGCGCTCATAAACGAAATAGGCGGTGCCGGCGTGCCACTGCACCGCTGGGAAAATATCATCCCGCCGCTGCCGACTCCGACACCGAGCCCGACCGCGACACCATCCCCATTGGTCACAGCCACGGCTACGGCGTCGCCCTCTGCATCGGCGTCTCCGAGCGCGAGTAATTCGCCCAGTGCGTCACCGACGCCTACCTTCGCTTTCGCGCTGCCGTCGCCGAGCGCCACGTCCACAGCGACGCCGACTCCGAGTGCAACCGCTTCGCCAAAGCCAGGCGGCTCCCCGATCGCGCACCACAAACGGAAGTCGTAGCGGCTGGAGCCGGCTTCAGCGCGAGGCAAAAGGTTAGGCTGCGCACTCGGGCGGTGATGTGACATCGTGCGTCGTGCGCACCGCTTCCGCCTTTGCTCCTGGCCGCGTCGAGCTGCTTGGCAATCATACGGATTACAACGAGGGGGTTGTCCTCGCGGCCGCGATCGATCGACGGATTACGATCACCGGCACCGGGCGAAGCGATGAAGTTATCCGGCTGACGTCGGACTTGAGCGCGGACGCTGCGGTCGAAGTTTCGTTGGCTGATGTGCGACCGCAGGACGAGCAGCGCTGGGCGAATTATCCACTTGGTGTTGTCCAGCAATTTCAGCTTCGCGGCGACACGATCCGCGGTTTCGAGGCGCACATCGTCGGCGACGTTCCCGCCGGTGCGGGACTCTCCAGCTCCGCGGCGCTGGAAGTCGCGACGGCAGGATTGCTGATGCAATTAAATGATTTTCACGTCGTACCGCTCGAGGTAGCGAAGCTTTGCCAGCGCGCGGAGAACACGTTCGTCGGAGTGCAATCCGGCTTGCTCGATCAGGTGACGTCGGTGTTCGGAAAAGCCGATCAGCTCGTGTATCTCGATTGCCGGACGGAAGAGATCAAGACGATTCCGTTTCCCGCGGGCTTCGCGCTCGTTATCGCTGAAACAGGCGTGAAGCACAGTCTCATCGCCGGCGAATATAATGCGCGCAGGGAACAGTGCACCGCCGCAGCAAAGGCGCTTGGCGTGACCGCGCTGCGTGACGTGACGCCTGAGAAGTTAGAAGCCGCGCGTGGCTCACTCCATCCACTGCTCTTTCGGCGCGCGGCGCACATTGTCGGTGAGGACGATCGCGTCTGGCGCGCGGTCGCGGCGCTGCAGGAAGGCGACATTGCAGCGGTTGGCGAGCTGATGAACGCGTCGCATGAGAGTTCGCGAGTAAACTTCGAGAACAGCACGGCAGAGCTCGATCTCCTGGTTGCGACTGCGCAGTCGTTACCAGGGGTTCTCGGGTCGCGTCTAACGGGCGGCGGTTTCGGCGGCGGGACCGTTACTCTCGTCGGTCTCGATGCCGCGCCGGCAGTCGTCGATGCGCTCCGCTCCGGATATCATGCTAAGACTGGCCATTCTCCTGCGGTCTTCATCTGCCGCATCGCTGACGGCGCGGCCGCTGGCTGGATGAAAAAGTAGCGCGCGTGCGGTGCCGAATCCGGGGAGCGCACGCCTCCTGGCGTGCTGGTTCCCGCATCCTGCGGGAACGAACTTTCGTCCATGCCGCAACTCGATGACATGACCCCTGCCCCATTCGAACACGGACGAAAGTCCACGATGGCAGAATGCCATCGCCAGCAAGCTGCAAGCGCGCGCTCCCCAGCAGCTGACGGAATGGCCTTGCGCGATCCGTTGCAAACCGCCAAGCGTAAAGGCCGATGGCGATCGGCACGTATCTTCCCCGCGCTGAGTACCCGCGGCCGGACCGGCAGCGCAGCTTTGTCCACGGGATCGATTGGTTGAATCTCAACGGCGCGTGGGAGTTTCGCTTCGACGGCGATCGCGTCGGAACGGAACAGCGATGGTTCGTCCCCGGCGGCGCGCGTTGGAGCGAGCAGATCACGGTGCCGCTTTGCTGGGAATCGCTCGCGGCCTGGGGTGAGGCGGACGCAGCCGGAAACGACAACTACTTTTCGAGTCGCGTCTATCGCAATCCGCTAAACGTCGATCGGTTTAACTATCGCGACGCGGAGCGCTTCGAAGTGGGCTGGTATCGGCGCACGGTTGCAATTCCGGCTAACGAGCACTGGAATGATCGGCGCGTGATTCTCACCGTCGGCGCGGCTGATTTCTTCACCGATTGTTGGTGCAACAGCCAGCACGTCGGCCACAACGAAGGCGGCTACATCCCATTCGAATTCGACCTCACCGATGCGGTCGAGCAGGCCAGCGATGGCACGCGCACAGCGGCGATTGTGTTTCGCGTGGAAGACCCGATGGACAACCGGGAGCAGCCCGTCGGGAAGCAGTGGGGCTGGTACAGCAGCGTCAGCGGGATCTGGCAGACCGTGTTTGTGGAGCCGCGTGCGGCTGTTTTCATCGAGCGTTTCGAGATTACCGCCAGCCTCGAGAATAACGAAGCCGGGTTTCACATTTTCACGGCCGGCGGGAGCGAGTGCGAGCTCGAGATCATCGCGCCCGACGGTCGCGATTTCAGCGCGGTTTTCCCAGTCGACGACAGCATCGCATCGGGAACAGTTTCGCTCGTAGAAGCGATGCTCTGGGATCCGACAGACCCGCAGCTTTACCGCGTGCGTTTCACACTACGCAACGGCGCCACGAGCGATGTCGTGCACGGCTACTTCGGCGTCCGCACCATCTCCACGGAGCCGGCAGAAGAGAAGGGCGCACCGGCGAAGTTGAGCTTGAACGGCGAGGGAATTTACCTCCGCGGCGCTCTCTATCAATCGTACTACCCCGATGGCGTTTACACCGCCGGCGATGTGCAGGTGTTGAAGGACGACATCGCCTACGCGAAACGCTGCGGCTTCGATCTGCTCCGCATTCACATCAAGATCGACGATCCGCTTCTCCTCTATTACGCGGACACGCTTGGGATTTTGTTGCTCGCTGATTTTCCGAATTTCGGCGAGGGCGGCGACACCGAAACCGGCCGGCGGCGTTACGAGGAAACAATGCGCGGCGCGATCGAGCGCGACTTTAATCATCCGTCGATCATCGGCTGGTGTCTGTTCAATGAAACCTGGGGCTTCGGCGGCCAGGACGAGATCGTAAAGCTGATCAACCCGAAGCCGCCGCTCGCTGCGGTGGAGTTGGAACGTGCTCCCGGCGAGAAGGCGAAAAACGAACCGTCATTTATCTGGGTCGACGCGATGTGGCACGTCGC
>JALYXP010000063.1 GCA_030947045.1 Verrucomicrobiota bacterium
GAACATGATTGTTACGGCGCGGGCCACGCTGGCACCGCCTTATCGGCAGGCCTGGGGATGGCCGTCGGCCGTGATCTCCGCGGCACGAATGAGAACGTCGTCGTCGTCGCCGGTGACGCTGCGCTCACTTGCGGCATTAGCTACGAGGCGATGAACAACGCGAAGTCGCAGACGAAGCGCTTCATCGCGGTGTTGAACGACAACGAGTGGTCGATTGCGAAGAACGTCGGCGCGATCGCATCTTACCTCAACAACATCGTCGCGAATCCGACCTACGCGGGGCTGCACGATAAGGCGCGCCGTTTCGTAGCAGCGGTCGCGGGAAAGTCGGCCGTGCAGTTGGCGCACAAGATCGAGGAAGGCGTGAAAGGTCTGCTCGTTCCGAGCGTAATTTTCGAAGAACTCGGCCTGCGTTACTACGGGCCGATCGATGGACATGACATTCCGTTGCTGATCAAGACCTTCGAGTTTCTGAAGGATCAGGACGAGCCGGTGTTGCTCCACATTCTGACGAAAAAGGGCAAAGGCTACGAGCCTGCGATCGCGAAGCCGGATAAGTTTCACGGCCTCGGAAAGTTCGCGGCTGACACGGGCGAGACGGCAGCGGCAGGAACGCCGACCTATTCAGAGTTGCTCGGCAAGACGCTGGCGAAGTTCGCCGAGTCGAATCAAAAAATCGTCGCCATCACGGCAGCGATGCCCACCGGAACTGGCCTCGGATTTTTCCAGGCGGCGCATCCGCAGCGCTACTTCGATGTCGGTATTGCGGAGGAACATGCCGCGCTCTTCGCCTGCGGCCTTGCGACGCAGGGAATGAAGCCGTTCCTCACGATTTACTCGACGTTCATGCAGCGGGCCTACGACATGATCATTCACGACATGGCGCTGCAGCAGCTCGATGTCTGCCTCTGCATGGACCGCGCCGGCCTCAGCGGCGACGATGGGCCGACGCACCATGGTTTGTTCGACATCGGATATTTGCGGCACGTGCCGAACATCGTGCACATGCAGCCGAAGGATGAAGATGAATTCGTCGACATGCTTTGGACCATGGCGCATCACACCGCTGGTCCCATTGCAATTCGTTATCCGCGCGGCGCCGGCACCGGTGCAGTGCCGAAAGCGGCACCGAAGTTACTCGAAATCGGCAAGGCCGAAGTGGTGCAACACGGCCGCGATGTCGCGATCTTCGGGCTCGGCAACATGTTCGAAGTAGGCGTCGAGGCAGCGCGCCTGCTGGAGGCGCAAGGCATCTCGGTCGCGCTCATTAATCCTCGGTGGATCAAGCCGTTGGATACCGGCACGATCGAATTTTTTGCGCGCGGGACACAGGTACTTTGCACGCTCGAAGATCACGTCCTGCACAACGGTTTCGGCTGCGGGGTTATGGAACATCTGCATACCGTGATGATCAACACGCCGGTCGTGCGAATCGGTTGGCCTGATCAATTCGTCGAGCACGGGACCATTCCGATCCTGCGCAAAAAGCACGGCCTTACCGCGGAAGCGTTGGTCGCGAAGGTGCTACCGCTGTTGCAGAAGAACAACCGACAGGCGCAGCCCAGCGCAGCTTGATTGTTTCTCCAGCAAATCGCGATTGATGAGCGCGATTGAAGCTTCCGGCCTTACCAAGGTCTACCGGACTTACCGCAAAGAGAGCGGATTGCGCGGCTCGTTGAAGGGCCTCGTTAGACGCAAATACGACGAGACGCGCGCGGCCGACGACGTCTCCTTCACGATCGAGGAAGGCGAACTCGTCGGCTTTCTCGGGCCGAATGGCGCGGGCAAAACAACGGTGCTGAAAATGCTCTCGGGCTTGCTGAATCCGAGCGCGGGTGAAGCGCGCGTGCTTGGCTTTGTTCCGTGGGAACGGCGCGATGAGATGAAGCGACAGTTCAGTCTGCTGATGGGGCAAAAGAACGCGCTCTGGTGGGATTTGCCCGCTCAGGAATCGCTCGAGCTGAATCGCGCGATCTACGGAATCGATCGCGGCCGCTTCAACAAAGTCGTCGGCGAACTAACGGAGCTGCTCGACGTCGGCGACAAGATGAACGTGATGGTCCGCGAGCTTTCGTTAGGCGAGCGCATGAAGATGGAATTGATCTCCGCCTTGTTGCACGAGCCGCGCGTGCTCTTCCTCGATGAACCGACCATCGGGCTGGACGTAACGAGCCAAAAACGGGTGCGCGAATTTCTGCGCGTTTACAACAAAGAGCATCGCATCGTTACGATGCTGACCAGCCATTACATGCAGGACATCGAGGAGCTCTGCCATCGCGTGATCATTATTGATCACGGTAAAATCTTCTTTGATGGACCGTTGCACTCGATTATCGACCGTTTCTCCGGCCATAAAATTTTGAGCCTGACGTTCTCGGAGCGAGCGGAGACCGATTTCAGCCTCTTCGGGGACGTCGTCGAGCAGACGCCACTTTCGGTTCAGTTGAAAGTGCCGCGCGCAAAGGTCACCGACACGTGCCGCGAGCTGCTCGGGAATTGTAAGGTGACCGACATCAACGTGCAGGAGCTCCCGGTCGAGGAAGTGATCCGGCAATTGTTTGGTGAGCGAACGACACTCAACGCCGCCGCTGCGACGGAATCGGCGACCGCCGTTCCTGTCGGCTAGCCGCGCTGGAGTGCCTTACGGAGCTCGTGCGCGTACGCGGGATTCATCTCGAACATCGTCACGGGCATCTCAGCTAGTTGTACTTCGTTGGAAAACGGAACCGACTCGAGGAGGCCTGCTGACATCAGGCTGTTCAAGGTGTCGGTGAGATCATCTGGCTCCATCCGGGTGTGATCCTGAATCTCCGTCCCGACCACCGCATCGGCGAAGCCAATCGCACGCACGACGCTGGCTTCGCGACCGGTCAATTTGATGTTCCGCATGAGCAATAGGGAGCAGCTTGCATACCGGCGAGGGCACGCTTCAAGCGCCCGCACGATCCAGTTCCGCGAGCACGCTTGCCTCCATTCCCATTCGAAAGTCGCAAAAACGTGGAGTCCACCCCAAGCTTTGTAGTTTCCGGCTGCTGACTCGTTTATTGCTGTTGCCCCGCTTGCGAACAATGGCTCCGCTCGCCGGGAGCGGCATCGGGCGATTCAGATGTTGGCTGAGCCAGGCGTAACACTCTCGCTCGGTCAGCGGCTCACCGTCAGCTACGTTGAATATCTCTCCACCGCGGGCGGCGGCACAGTCTGGCTGCAGCAAATGGAACAAGGCAGAGGCGATGTCATCGCGATGCGCCTGATTGATGAACCGGTCGCCGAGACCATCGAGCACGGCCGTTCCGGCCATAAACTTCCGGAGCAAAGCGCACCGGCCGGGACCGTAAATGCCCGCCAGCCTCACAACCGTTCCACCACGCGCGAGCACGAACTTCTCGGTCTCGCGCAAGACCGCACCGGTTTCGCGAGGCGGAACCGCGGCGCTTTCTTCCGTGACCCACTCCCCACTTGTCTGGCCGTAAACGCTCGTGCTGCTGGTGAACAGGAGCGGCGTCGCGGGAAACGCAGCCGCGAGATTTTGCGCGCCCGCGAGATAGATCTGCCGGTAAGCATCAGCCGTCCCTCCCCCCGAACTCACACACTGTATGACTCCGTCTGCTGCAGAGGCTGAGGCGCGAACCGCTGAGCTGTCTGTGATGTCAACCGCCTTCACCACAAATGGCGTTTCCTTAAACGTTTCGGCGGAAGCGCGGGACGACGTCCATCCTTCTACTTCCCAGCCCGCGTCGAGAAACACCTTTGCCGTTGCAATGCCAACGTAGCCAAACCCGGCAATCAACACGCGCGGCATAGCTGCTTGCTACGCGACCGCCGCAGCGATTTCGATCTCGTCGAACGGATTCGGCTGCGTCGCGCGGATCTGTCGCAGCCGGACCAATTCCAATAACGCGAGGAAGGTCACGACGATCTCGACGCGCGATGCCATCGAGGCGAACAGCTCCGAAAAGCGTAGTGGCACCCCGTCACCGACGCGTTGCAAGATCCAATCGATCTTCTCGGAAACCGTGAAGTGCTCGCCAAAAATTTCCCGCAAATCTTCGCGCGCGTCGACGCGTTTGATCACGGTCTGGAACGCGTTGATCAGCTGAAAGATCCCGACTTCGCCGAGCCGTAACGGCGCCATCATCGGCATCTCCGCTCCACCTGGCTCTCGGACGAAGATGAGTTCCTGGTTCAGCTGCCGCACCTGCAGCTGGGCCGCGGCTTCCTTGAACTTCTTATACTCAATCAGCTGCCGGATCAGGTCCCAGCGCGGATCATCTTCCTCGACGTCCTCCTCAGGGGGCTGTTGATCGACTGGAAGCAGACTGCGGCTTTTCAGGTAAATAAGATTCGCCGCCATCACGACGAACTCGCCCGCGACATCAATGTTCAGCTCCTTGAATGCCTGGAGATACTCCAGGTATTGCTTGGTGATCCGCTCGAGCGAGATCTCATAGATGTCGAGCTCATCCCGCTTGATGAGGTATAGCAGCAGGTCGAGCGGTCCTTCGAAGATCTCGAGCTTAACCTTGTAATCGCTCTCCATGCGCGGCGCCGACGTTAGGTGCGCACGATGCGAAAGTAAATCTTGGCGTCCGCGACGGCTACGCCGCGACTTCTTTCCGGTGCACCCAGACGCTGTTCACAATGCCGAGGCCGAACATGATCATCAGCACGAACGAACCGCTGTAGCTGATCAGCGGCAAAGGGACACCGGTGATCGGCAACATCGAGATCGTCATGCCCATGTTTTGAAAGATGTGCGTAAAAATCAGCGTCGTAATCCCGACGACAAGAAGCAGCCCAAATTGATCCCCTGCACAGAGCGCGACGAAGAGACAGGTGAGTAGCAGAAGGCCAAATGCTCCGACCAGGAACGCGCCCCCGACAAAACCCCACTGCTCGCCAATAGCGGAAAAGATGTAGTCGTTGTGCACCGCTGTGGCGGGCAAAAAGCCGAGCTCGATCTGCGTGTTCGGTGCCTTAAAGCCCTTGCCCGCCCAGCCGCCGGACCCGATCGCGATGAGCGACTGGTTGATCGCCCACGCGGAGCCTTGCGGGTCAATATTCGGATTGATGAACGCGGTGATGCGCTCTTTTTGGTAAGGCTTCAGCCCGAGATTTATCGCGAGCGGCATGAACGCGACCACGATGAGGATGATGCAGATTAGATAACGCGTTGGGATCCCGGCAACGAAGAGGAGCGCCAGCACGACCGGTCCCCAGATGATACATTCACCAAGGTCTGGCTGCAGCAAGATCAGCAGACAAGGCGCGCCGACGATCGCCCCACAGAGCAGCAGCCGCAGCATCGGATGCATCTCCCGAAATTGACTGAGGAAAAGCGCAAGCACCATGATCCCCGCGACGACGGCCAGCTGCGCCGGCTGGAAGTTGATCGGACCCAGGTGGAGCCAGCTCTTCGCACCGTAAACCTTTTGCCCGATGAACCGCGTTAAAATCAGGAAGACAATGCCCGCCACATACATCGGCAGCGCGCCCCACTTCACCCAGCGGTAATCGATCAAGCTTGTGATCATGAACGCGATGAATCCGATCGCGACCCAGTTCGCTTGTTTGCGCCAGAAGTCAGAGGCGGAGGGGTCTTCGCGCATATAGGTCGCGCTATAGATCGCGATCACGCCGAAGATCGCGAGCGCGAGCAT
>JALYXP010000090.1 GCA_030947045.1 Verrucomicrobiota bacterium
GCCGGCCTAACGAACGAAGCTCGCGCCGTTAATATCGAGGACTGCGCCCGTCATCGACGGCGGTGCAGTGATTGCCAGATAGGCGACAGCATTCGCCACTTCCTCCGGCGCGGCGACCCGTCCGAGCGGGATTTCCGCGAGCACTTTCTCGCCGCCGCGACTCGAAAGATAATCCTCCGCCATCCCAGTCATCGTAAATCCTGGTGTGACCGCGAATGCCAAAACGCCCTCTGCCGCAAAGCCACGCGCGATCGTTTTTGTCACGCCGATCAATCCCGCCTTCGCCGCGGCGTAATGCCAATGCTCGGGCGAGTCGCCCCGATATGCGGCGCGACTCGAGACGTTCACGATCCGCCCGCCTCCCGCACGCGAGCGGAAGTGTGAAACAGCGAGTCGGCAAAGATCCGCTGCCGCCTGGAGATTTACCTGCAGCGTGCGCTGCCATCGATCGCGCCAGACTTCGGAGCTCTCTCCGACTGACGCGGACTCGTAGATACCGGCGTTATTGACCAACACGTCGACGCGGCCATCGAGCCGATCGAGCGCCTGCTGCCAGAGATGATCTGCCGCGTTTGGCTGCAAAAGATCGGCGCCGAGCTGGTGGTCGTCGCCGGCGTGCGTGCCATGGCCGATCACTCGGGCGCCTTGCCGTTGTAGCTCATCGCGAATCGCTGCGCCGATGCCGCGAGTCGTTCCGGTTACGAAAATGTGGAGTGGTTGATCCGTCACGGGAGGATCGTAGCGCAACGTTCGGTTCTGCCAAAGTTAGCCAACGGCTGCGCTCTCGTGTATCCTACGCGACGTGAAGTCTCGTCTCTCCTGGATTCCCGCGCTTCTCCTGCTCGTTTGCGCGACCTCACTCACACGCGCGCAGGACGCCGAGTTGCCCGCTGCTGATTCCAGTTCGCTCGATTTCAAACAGTTCGGACTGCTCGCAATCCAGGAAGGCGGCCGGCGTAAACCGGTCGATACGTTCGGGCGCGAGACGCTAATCAAACTCAGCGGGCGATCGAGTTTCACGTCGAACGGGAAGACGTGGAACGGCAACGATTTCCTGCTCTCGATGCTGCTCGACACGCACAAGTGGCAGGAGGAGCCGCTGATTCTCATTTCCGTTGGGCAGCTGATCGAGCAGCTCGGTCTCGACAAAACGCAGCGGCGGTTCCCATTCGCGAAACTCAGCGCGTTACCGGAGCTAAATCGGCTCGTCGGCGAAGCGCATGAATTAAAGCGCGCGGAGAAGCCGCTCTCGAAATTACAGAACGAAGCGATGGCGGTGGGCGAACGTCTCGCGCTTTTCTCGCACGTGATGGATGGGAGCTCGTTCCTGCTCGTCCCGGCGCGGCAGAAAGAGACGGAGCCGTGGGTCGTGCCGCCGGCCTACACGCAGTATTATAATGAGACGCAGTTCGCGCCCCTGCAGACGCAACTGCAGACGATGGCGAACGCCTACGTGCACGGTGACGGCTTCAACTTCACGACCGCTTCGCGGCAATTTCGCTCCGGATTACGCGATCTGAGTCCCGCGATTTATCCGACAGAGTCGAAGCTCAGCACCGAGTATTTCTACAATCATTTCGACGGCTTCTATCGCGCGGCGTGGTGCTACGGCATCGCGCTGGTGCTGCTCGCGGTCGCATCTCTGCGCGGCCGCGGCGGCTGGGTGAAACAGGTGGGGCTCGCGTTTGCGATCGCAGCGCTGCTGTTTCACGCGACGGGCATCACGTTGCGCTGCATGATCGCGGGCCGGCCGCCGGTCACAAACATGTACGAGTCGATCATCTGGGTGTCGTTCGCGGTGTCGTTCTTCGGGATGATGTTTTTCCTGCGCTACCGCGCCGCAGTTTACCTACTCGCCGCATTGCCGGTCTCGCTGATCGCGCTGTTGCTCGTGCATCAAATGCCGATCGCAATGCCGTCGAGCATCGATCCGCTGGTGCCGGTGCTGCGGGATAATTTCTGGCTCACGATTCACGTGCTCACCATCACGTTGAGCTACGCCGCCTTCGCGCTCGCAATGGGATTTGGCCACATCCTGCTTTGGCGCTACGTGCGGAATCCGGCAGCCGCGCGCGCGGATCAGCCGATGCATTTCTGGCTCTATCGTGTGTTGCAGCTCGGCGTCCTCTTGCTCGCGGCCGGCACAATTCTCGGTGGCGTTTGGGCGAACTACTCGTGGGGCAGGTTTTGGGGTTGGGATCCGAAGGAAACGTGGGCGCTGATCGCGTTACTTTGCTACATCCTCACGCTGCACGGCCGGCTTGCAGGTTGGTGGACGCAGTTCGGCCTCGTGGTCGCGAGCGTGGTTTGTTTTCTGGCGGTGTTAATGGCGTGGTACGGGGTGAATTTCGTTCTAGGCAAGGGTCTGCACAGCTATGGTTTCGGGATCGGCGGCGAGACGTATGTCGCGACGTTCGTCATCCTTGATCTGATCTTCGTCGGCTTCGCGATTTGGCGGCATCGGGCCAGCAAGCGCGCGCCAGTTTCCGCGCTTCCGGTAATCAACCCGAGCATGCCAGCCTAGGGGACGGACGAAGGCTCACGCAAAGGTCGCGGAGGTCGCAAAGGTGGAAGAGCCGAGAACATCTCGGTTTCTGCTTTCTCCTTTGCGAATCTTAGCCCCTTTGCGTGAGGCATCTTTCGAGTCAGGGCGCGCCACTCACCGACAGATTAGCCGCGCCGCTGCCGCGGCTTCGCGTTCCAGTGGCCCAAGTGGGTAGCCGTCGATCAGGCATTCAAGCAGGTAAGCGCGCAGAAACGGCCTGATGCCGCCGAGCCGCTCGTATTGCGCGGTGTGCGCGAATTCATGCACCAGCAACGCGCGATGGCCCCAGAAATCATTGCGGATGAAGATGCCGTAGCATGCCGTAAGACCAGCCGTGTGGGGCGATAATACGCCCAGCTTCAGCGCGATCGAGCGCAACCCGCGCCTCCGCTGCGGGGGGATTGTCGGCACGCGCAATAGCCGAATCCGCTCAGGCTGAGCTACTCCGGCGGCGCGCGCGTCGATGAGTTGCTGAGCGTTCAGCGAAACGCCGGCAGCGAGGATCTGGCGTTCCTGTTTTCGGACCCACGCGACGGCGGCTGGCAGGATCAACGAGACGATCGAACGTTGCCACATCGTTTCGCAAGCTACACGCCGCAGGCACGGAGCGACTGACATTCCCCAGATCGTGCTACGTTCGCGTCTCATGCCTTCTTCGAGCGAGATCCGGCAAAGCACGGACGCGATCCTGATGATCCGGCCGCATCGGTTCTATCCGAATCCCGAGACCGCAGTCGATAATGCGTTCCAGAAACCAATCGCCCAGGGCGAAATGCCTGCCGTCTCAGCTGCGGCGCGCGTGGAGTTCGACGCTGCGGTTGAAACTCTGCGCGCCGCGGGAGTGACGGTGCACGTGGTCGAAGACACGGCGTCGCCTGAGAAGCCGGACGCCGTTTTTCCGAATAACTGGATCTCCACGCATCACGATGGACGTGTGGCGATTTACCCGATGTTTTCGGAAGCGCGACGGCGGGAACGACGACACGATGTCATTGACGAATTGCGCCAACATTATCGCGTCTCGGGCGTCGTAGATTACTCGGCCTGCGAAGAGAAGGGGCAGTGCTTGGAAGGAACCGGCAGCCTGGTCCTCGACCATGCGAACAAGCTCGCCTACGCGTCCATCTCGCATCGCACCCATCCTGAAGTGCTCGATCGATTCTGCGCTGATTTCGGTTACGAGGCGGTCAAGTTCCACAGCGCCAGCGAAGATGGCCGGGCGGTGTATCACACGAACGTCGTGCTCTGCATCGCATCTGAGTTTGCCATGATCGGGCTCGGCATGATCGCCGACGAAGCCGAGCGCGTCGGTGTCCAAAATTTGCTCGAAGCGACCGGCAAAGAAGTCATCGAACTGGAGCCGAACCAGATTGCGGAGTTCGCCGGGAATGCAATCGAGCTGCACAACGAACGCGAGAAGCTACTGGTGCTGTCTGCACGGGCGGCTGCCGCCCTGACTAACGCCCAACGAACTGCGGTCGAACGCTACGCGAGGCTGTCGCCGTTGAACCTGCCGACCATCGAACTCGCCGGCGGCAGCGCCCGTTGCATGATCGCGACCATTCACCTGCCGCGCCTTTAGCGGCGCGGCGGCGCTTTGTCGCGCGTATAGCCAGCCATGCGTTCGCTTTTCGAATCGTTCACGATTTTGGCTTTCGCTTCGCGATCGTTTGCGTCGCGTGCTTCGACGATGAGGCGATTCGCATGTGCCGCCGGCTCGAACTGGCTGCCGAGCATTTGCGCGTGCACCTGCGCCCACTCCGCGCCGTAAAAGAGGATCACGGTAGAGTAGTAAAGCCATAGGATCAGCACCATGAACGACCCGGCGGCGCCGTATGCAGCGGCCGTCTTGCTGTTCCCGAGGTATAGCCCGAGGCCGATTTGCCCGACGTTGAACAACACCGCTGTGACGAGCGCGCCGATCCAGACATCGCGCCAGCGAATGATGACATCGGGTAGATATTTAAAAATCGCGGCGAAGAGCAATGTCGTGACTGCTACCGCGACGACGAAGTTGACGACGTGCAGGAGGAACTCGTATTGCGGCGCGAGCGTGTGGAAATAATTCCCCAGCGCCGCGAGCAGAGTACTGACGCCGAGCGACACCATCAGCAGGAAGCCAAGTGCCGCGACGACCGCCATCGAAAACAGCCGCGTCTTGATCATCTGCAAAACGCCGAGCCCCGGCTTTTGCACGACATTCCAAATGCGATTGAGCGAGCTTTGGAGCTGCGCAAAGACCGCAGATGCGGTCGAGAGCAGGATCACAAATCCGATGATCGCCTGCAGCGCACCGGTGCTCGGCTTCTGCGCGTTTTCCACGATCCCCCGGACCGCTTCAGCGCCGCCGTCGCCAATCAACCCCTTCACCTGGTCGACGAAGGTGTGTGAAACGTGATCGCCTAACACCCAGCCGGCGATCGTCAGCATCACGGTGATGAGCGGCGCGAGCGCGATCACGGTGTAGAGTGCCAGCGCGGCCGCGAGACTCATCGCGTCATCCGCAAAAAATTCCGAGACAGCGTCCTTGGAAACTTGGAAAAACTTCTTCATCGCCGTGCCTGAGAAACGGCTCGCGCCCCGCAAAAGGATGCCCTCACGACGCTGATCAGCGCCGGCTATCTCGCGGCAAGACGTTCTTCGACCGCTTCGCAGAGCACGTGCAAGAGGAGCATGTGCGCTTCCTGGATGCGGGCGGTCGACTCGCCGCGGACGAGAAGCTCTATGTCAGCTGTGCCCTGCGTTGCGCCGCCATCCCGACCGAGCAACGCGATGCTGGTGACGCGACGCGCTTTCGCTTCCTCCAGTGCGCGCTGCACGTTGCGCGAAGCGCCACTGGTCGTTAGGCAGATCAACACATCGCCCTGGCGACCAAACGCCGCGACCTGGCGCGCGAACACTTCGCCGAAGCCGAAATCGTTCCCTGCGGCGGTCAGAACGCCGGCGTCGTTCGACAAACAAATGGCGGGGTAGGCCGGCCGATCCTCCACGAAGCGCACTACGAATTCCGTGGCAAAATGGGACGCATCAGCCGCGCTTCCGCCATTTCCGCAGACGAGCAATTTTCCGCCACGGGCGAGACACTCCACGCACGCGTCGGCCGCGCGCTCGAGCGGACCGGCGAGGTCGCCTAACGACCGCAAGGTCGCGACCGAGCTTTCGATCGCGCGTTGTAGAAGCGTGGAACAATCAGCCATGGCGCAAAAAACGAGCTGACCTACTACTGCAGGTTGTAAACTTCGAGGACGGCGTTACCGGCCGTGTTGTTCAGCCCGCGTACGATCGCGGTGTAGGCGCCGGAGCGAAGCGTCGTGACGAGAGCGGCCTCGCGCGCATCTGGCGGAGCTAAGCCGGCCGCCTCGATCTGCGCCTGCTGGCCGGTCCGCCAATCATCGTTCTGCGCGAGCAATGCACCGCTCGCGTCGCGGAGTTCGAGCATCGGATCCTGAAGCGCGTCAGGCACGCCGACGGCCGTGAGCGACGGCCCAAGCGCGCGCACCACGACAGTTGTGCCGACCTGGGCGTTTCCGCCGACAATGAACCCGGCGGTCAGCGCGCGTTCATTATTTTGGACAAACGCGCGGGTGCTGATGTTGAGCAGATGATGCGCGACTGGCTCGAAGGCGATGAAGTCGAACCCACCGGAAGCGAACGTGCTTTTCGCGCCATTTGGAGCCACCTTTACGATCGTCAAATCCACGCTGCCGACGACGAAGAGGTTTCCATCGAGATCGAAAGCGATGCCTTTCGGCGCGCTTAACCCGGTCGCAAAGACGGTCCTCGTCCCCGTCGGTGTTACTTTGATGATGGCGCCAGCTTTCGTATCCGAAACGAACAGATTTCTGGTGTGATCGAAGGCGAGACCGAACGCGCCGTTCGGAGAACTAAAAAACGACGCGTAAATCGTTCGAGTGCCGCTCGAGGTGAATTTGTAGACGTTACCGCTTCCGGAATCCGCCTCGTAAAGATTACCGGTCGAGTCAAAGGTAAGCGCGGCAGGATTACGCAGACCGGTGGCGAAGACTTTCTTCGTGCCGCTCGGGTCGATTTTGATGATTTGGCCGGGGGCGGGCAGTGCGGCAAACAGATTGCCGTCGTTATCAAAAGCGAGCCCAGTGATCGGGCCGAGATCAGCAACGAAGACGAACTTCAATCCGCTCCGTGTGATCCGGTAGATCGTGCCGACTCCTGCATCAGCAACGAAGAGATCGCCATTGCCATCGAATGCGAGTCCTTGCGCGAGCGTGAAACCAGACGCCGCGGTGTCGGCGATATTGGCTGGCGTGTAGCGCGTGACACTTCCTGACATGGAGGCGTAGAAATCGCCTTGGTTTGCCGACAACTTGCCCGCACCGAGGAACGCCAAGGCGACTGCAGAAACGAAAAGAGAAACGGCAATTTTATTCATGCGTTGACCTCGATCGGGGCACGAAGATGGCAGAAGTGATTCGCGCAAGGCGAGTCTGTTCTTCCACGCAGGATGAGCGCTCGCTCGAGTGTGGAAACTGAAAATGGTGCGCGATACAGGGTTCGAACCTGTGACCCCTGCCGTGTCAAGGCAGTGCTCTACCACTGAGCTAACCGCGCCCGAAAATCAGCAGCGACTATGCGACGCGCTCTCGGTGTTGGCAAGCGATCGCCGCGTGACGGCTGAGGCTGCTGGTGTAAGGTCGCGTCGCGATGAAAAGCATGACTGATCGACGCAGGCGCACGCTTTTCGCGGGCGTTGCGGTGGCGGTAGTGGTCTCCTTCGTTGCGGTGCGTTCGAGTCACGCGATCGGCTGGATGTTGATCGACGCGAAGATCAGGCATGACTTCCCGCGTGTGCCGCGGATCTCGACCGGGGGGCTCGCAACCTGGCTGGGGGATCGCGCCCGTCCGGCGCCGGTGTTGCTGGATGTCCGCACGCGCGCTGAATACGACGTAAGCCATCTGCGTGGCGCGCAGCGGGTGGAACCTGGCGCCGATATCACGGCGATCGTATTGCCGAAAGATCGCGCGATCGTCACTTACTGCTCGGTCGGTTATCGCTCCGGCGCTGTGGCGCAGCGTTTACGGGACGCAGGCTACACAGACGTCGAAAACCTCGACGGGTCGATTTTCAAATGGGCGAACGAAGGCCGGGCGGTTGTGCGTGGCAATAAGCGTGTCGCTGAAGTGCATCCATATAACCGCACGTGGGGATTGCTTCTGCAGAAGAGATATCGCGCGGAGAACGCAACTTACCAATGAACGAACAAGGCCCTGGCAGCGGACTGATTAGTCGAGGCGAAGAGCCTCCGAATCTCGAGATGCCGTTCGCGCGCTTATCCCATTGGATTACGCCTAACGAGCAATTCTACGTCCGTTGTCACTTTCCCGTGCCCCAGATCAACCAGACGGCGTGGCGTCTGAACGTCGAAGGCGCAGTCGCGGAAACGACGGAGTTTTCGCTAGAGCAACTGCGAGAGCTGCCGGTGCACACGATCGTCGCGACGATGGAATGCGCGGGGAACGGCCGCTCGTTCCTGGAACCGAAAGTGAAGGGCGTGGCGTGGGATAACGGCGCCGTCGGGACGGCGCGATGGACCGGTGTTCTGCTGCGCGACCTCCTCGCAAAAGTGAGTGCAAGCGAAGCCGCCGCGGAGGTGATCCTCGAGGGCGCCGATCGCGGTGCGATTAAGGAAGCGCCGAAACCGCCGGGCGAGATTCACTACGCCCGCAGCGTTCCGATGGCCAAAGCGCAGGGCGACGTGTTACTCGCGTACGCGATGAACGACGAGCCGCTCACGCCCGAGCATGGCTTCCCGGTGCGCGCGGTGGTGCCAGGCTGGTTCGGCATGGCGTCGGTGAAATGGCTTCAGCGAATCGTGGTCACCGAGACGCCATTCCATGGCTACTATCAATCGATCGATTACACCTACTGGGAGCGGCGCGAACAATTGCCGACGTTACTGCCACTGGCCGAGATGCAGGTAAAAGCGCAGATCGCGCGGCCGGCCATGGATGAGGTGGTGCCCGTCGGGGCGACCTATCGCGTGCATGGCGCAGCCTGGGCGGCCGATGCGGACGTGGTCTCCGTCGAGATCAGCGCGGACGGTGGCGAGAAGTGGGCTGCGGCCAAATTGGTTGGCGAGCCGGTAAAGAATGCGTGGCGGTTTTGGGAGTATGAATGGAAAACGCCTGCGGCGCCGACGCGTTGCACGCTGATCGCTCGGGCGACCGATTCGGCCGGACGCACCCAGCCGCGGGAGCGGATCGTTGATTACGGCACTTATATGGTCAACCACTGGCTGCCTGTGAAGGTGGAAGTGAGCTGATTTGGGTCCCGGTCATTCTGCCGGACGATCAGCCGAGCCAGCGGCGCCAGGCGCACACTAGGAAAGGGTAGCGGGATTGGCGGGCGCGGTGAATCCCCGAAAACGCGTCGTAGCGCCCACTGTCATCGTGAGCCGCGCAGACGGTCGATGGAGTGCAGCCGCACGCCGTCACCGCGATTTCCAGTCCCCGTCGGTCGCGGGACTTGAGACCAACTGTGAGATCCCTCGACTTTGCTCGGGAGGACGGAGTTGCTGAGACAGGGCCCACTCAAGCCGTTCCCCAACAAATGGCGCAACAGGAGAGCTACGCCGCCAGCTTGACGGCTTCTTTATGACCGAGGATTCGGACAGTCTGCTGTAGCTGCTCCACTTGGAGCGGCTTTTTCAGCACTGTGACCGGTCCGCGTTCCAGGATTCGATCCAGCATCTCGCTGTCGGGATAGCCGGTGATAATCACGATCGGCAATTCCGGATCTTTCTCCTTGGCGGCCTGGTACACGT
>JALYXP010000022.1 GCA_030947045.1 Verrucomicrobiota bacterium
AAAGGCGTGAAGAGCAGATAGGTGTACTCAGCAAAGGCGCGCGCCACGAGAATGGGCCTAACGAGCAATGGCGCCGGCGGGTGAATGTTCTGCGGCGGGATGTGTTCTGCCGGCAACCGGAGGCTCAGGTAGATCGCGGCGATGAAGAGGCAGGCGACGGCCGCGCGTTTGGCGTGACGCCAGTCTCTCTGCAAGAGAGCAATCACGATCCAAAGCCCTATAAAAATTAAACCAGCTTCTTTACTCAGAGCGCTAAGCAATAACGACGCAGCGGCGAGCGAAGTGAAAATCCATCGGCGCGCCCCGACTACTCGGCTGCTTGTGAGGGCGAGGGCAAGGCCAGTGAAACCGAAGATCGCCGCCAGAGGATCAGCTCGTCCGGAAATATAGGCGACCGCGCCGCTGTGTGCCGGGTGGACGGCCCAGACCAGTGCAGCGCCGAAGGCCACCCAGCGCCGTCGCCGTTCATCCACTCCGTAAAAGCGCAGCAATTCGGACGCGAAGAAAAACAGAGCGAGCGCTGCCGTCGCATGACAGGCGATGCTCGTGAAGTGATAGCCAAATGGCCGAACGCCGTACGCGGCATATTCTAATGTGTAGGTCAGCCGTTGAATCGGCCGGTAAAAATCAGATGCCGTCGCGTCGGTGAACAGAAAGTGCTGAAAGCCTTCGGGAATCAGCCGCCAGCTGCGGATGAACGGATCGCGCAGGATTAGCGCCGTGTCGTCCCAGACGATCTCGTTCCGCAGCGCGGGCGCGTAGGCCGCGAACGTCGCAAGCACGAGCAGCAAAGGGAGCAGGAATTTTCTCACGCGAATTGGAAGTGGACGAAGGGGTATCTGGCGCGCTCTAGTTTGGCGAATGTTTTACCGTCTTCTCCGGCAGCTGGCGATCGCCGCGTGCCTCTGTCTGTTCAGCAACGCGCGTGCCGCCGGCGTGCCAGATGACTGCACGCAATTGCTCATGGGTGTCGCGCCGGATTGGAACTCGATGCACGGTGAGTTGCGTCTCTTTGAGCGTGAGCGCGGCGGGAGCTGGTCGCAGAACGGCAGTGCGATCCCGGTCTTGTTTGGCAAGAACGGCCTCGCGTGGGGCACGGGCATCGCGGGTCAAAACGAGAGCGGTCTACGCAAGAAAGAGAAGGACGGCCGCGCGCCCGCAGGAATTTTCCGCATCGGCAAGGTCTACACCTATGACGCGCAGCTGCCACCCGGTTCCGAGTATCCCTTTCACACGGTCACGGACGCCGACCTCTGGAGCGACGATCCACGCTCGCCGAATTACAACCGGCACGTCGTGATCGATCCGCGGAATCCGCCTGACAACTACAGCCATGAACGGATGCGCTCGGCGGACTTCGCTTATCATTGGTTGATCGAAATCCGGCACAATTCCGATCCGCCGGTGCCGGGAGATGGCAGTGCGATTTTCTTTCACATCCGGCGCGGGGTGAATCGCGCGACCGCGGGTTGCACGACAATGGCTGAATCCGAGCTCGTGCGCGTCGTCCGCTGGCTGCGGGCACCGCGGAAGCCGTGTTATGCGCTGCTGCCGGCGTCGGAATATGCCGCGAAGTGGAAGGCGTGGAATCTCCCCGCTCCCAACCCAGCCGGAGCGAAGCGCGCCGAGGCTGCTGAGTAAAACGAGCGCGCGATTTGCGCAGGATTGTTTTTGTCCTACTTTGCTCTCGTTAGGCAAATGTCATGAAAAAACGAGCCAATCCTGATTCTGAAGCGAACATCCGGCGGATCGATTCCAAGCCGCGCGCGAGTAAACAAACGCACGGCTTTCAGGTGCATCTTCTGCGAGGCACGCAGGCGGTCACGCGAATGTTCAGCGACACCGTTTATGGCGGCAAAGAAGGTGCACGACGCGCCGCGAGGAAATTTAAACGCGAAGCGATGGCCGAACTTCCAGCCCGGGTTTTTCGCGGGCCGCTTGGCGCCGAACCAGCGAAGCCCGCGCAGAAGACAAAGACGACTGCTTCGCGTTCGCCGGTAAAGTCCCAAGGGAGCAACAGGAAGAGCGCAAAGGCTACCTCGCGGTCTGCTGGTAAACGTTCCAGCACTCGATAAAGCCCGGGGCAAAGTCAGCGGGGCGTGCCTTTAGCCACGCGGTTATCAAAGTCGGCTGAAAGAACTCCGCGCACTCGATTTCCGTCCATGCGAGCTGGAATGGGCCGTTCGCGTGGCCACAGTACAGCCAGATAAACTCCTGCCCCGTCCGCCCCGAGGCGGGCAGTTTAGCGACCCGTATGAGCGGCGTTGCGACGCCGAGTTCCTCCTGGAGCTCACGGGCGGCGGCTTCGTCATATTCCTCGCCAGCGTCCACATGTCCGGCGGCGCTCGAGTCCCAGACGCCGGGATGGCGATCTTTTAAGCGGGATCTCTTCTGCAGAAGAAGCTCTCCCTCGTCATTAAAGAGGAGGATATGGATTGCCCGGTGTAACAAGTTATCCCCATGCACCTGCGCGCGCGGCGCGTCGCCGATGACGCGGTCGTCACTGTCGACGACGGCGAAGCGCTCGGCGGCCGGATCAGCCGCAGCGAACGTCGGCCGTGGCGCCGCGAAATTGGAAAGGGCGATCCACTGCTGCAGTGAAAGTTCTTCCGCGCGAGCTTTAGACTCGAAACCGCCGTGCGCTGCGGCCGCGTCCCAATCGCGAACTTCATCGCGAAGAAGTTTCTGGAGCTGCTTGCGCCGTTGTGAGAACCCAAGACGGACGAGCTTTGTGAACCAGCCGGCATCGAAATCCGCTAACTCGCCCGGCCGTCGCGGCGTGATCTTGATGAACGCAGAGTCAACCTCGGGCTGCGGAATAAAAACCGAGCCGGGGACGGTCCGCAGGTACTCGACGCGATGATGTGACTGCACGAGCAAAGTCAGCGCGCCGTAGTCGCCGCTCCCCGGAGCCGCGGAAAGTCGCCGCGCCATTTCCTTTTGTAACATGCACAGCCAGAGCGATATCGGGCTTGGATATTTTGTGAACTGCAGGAGCAACTGGCTGGAAATATTGTAAGGAAGATTTCCGATAAACTTCACGCATGGCTGCGCGAACAAGGTCTTAACCGGAAATTCAAGCGCGTCGGCATGCAGCACTTCTAAGCGTTCGGTCAGGAAGTGTCCGCGAAGGAAATCAACCAGCCGAGCGTCCTTCTCGATCGCGAGGACGCGCGCTCCTGAAGCGAGGACCACTTCCGTCAACGCGCCAAGCCCCGGCCCGACCTCGACGACATAGTCGTCCGCCGTCAGCTCGGCTTTGGCCACAATCCAGCGAGCCAGATTCTGGTCGTGCAGGAAATTTTGCCCAAGCGTTTTAACCGGCGTCACCCGGATCTCACGCAGGGTCGATTCAATCTCGGAAAGCTTCATCCGTTCAACACGCGAACAGCCGGTCCGCCACCTAGGGAGGAGCCGCTATTCACAAAACCAGTGTGAACAAACTGCTCCGAAGAGCGGTTCTTATTCACAACTTATTCAACAGCTTCAATCGGGCTCAGGAGCGGCTCGATTGCGGCGTGTCTCCGCCGGCTTCGAGAAGCTTCGTGCGAGCTGGCCTTTTCCGGCTCGACAGGTAAGTGCGTCGGGCGTCTTTCAGCGAAACACCTTCCAGGAAATAGACGATCGCAGCACGACCGAGCGCATAAGTGCCGGCGCCCGCGACCATCCCGCAGACGACGTTCCCCCAGCCGGGAAAGAACTTCAGGACCGCACGGGCGCCTTCCCGGAGCACCATGCCGGCGCCGACGTTCACGCCGAGCGCCCCGACAAATTCCGTCGACGCACGGAGGCTGCGCTCGCGGCCGGCGATATACATAATGCCTGAAACCATTACGAGCTGCAGCGTGGTGAGGATTGGCAGATCCGCGAGCGGGATCGGTTGTGCGCCAATCGCGGTGCAGATCGCGCTCGTCGATTTCACCAGCACCTGCGCGATTTGCACCTGCGCCTGTCGATCACGTGAGATTCGGATCATTTCGACGCGCGCTTCGTTCGGCAGTTCCTTCGCGATCAGCGACATCAATCGCGCAGCCGCTCCGCTAGCATCGCTCCCGGGAGAGCCGGCGGCGCTCAATGGCACTTCCAACACCTGCAGCACGTGATCGCGCAGAGCCGGCTTGTCGCTCAGCGTAGCCTGTAATTTTGCCTGCGCGCTTGGCCGGTCAGCGACTTCGGTTTTCGTCGCACGCGTCGTGCCGAGCAGCGAAATGCCGATGATCTTCGCGCTCTCGTTTACCGCATGCAGGTTCACCAGGGTGTCGGTATCGCGCGACAACACAGGTCGGCCGCTATTGCCATCCACGATGTGCAAGAAAATGTCGGCCGAATCGCGCGCCAGTTCTTGTTCGATGTTGCGCAAAGCAGCGTCGTCGGCACCGCGCGCGTCGAGCAGCCTGATCGTGCCGTGTCCGCCCACGTCGATGTCGTGCCAGCGGAACACCTCCATCAGCACATTGCTCAGCTCGCCGGGCTGTGCGGCTGCGAACAACGTGGCCACGACTTCCTGCACAGCGAGTCGGTGCGATCCCGTCAGCACAAATCGCGGCGGACGTTGCTGCAAAAACAATTGCTTCAGCGGCGTGAGCTCTTGCAGGATCGGCTTCTGAATGGTCGCGGGAAGGCGGTGCAGAAACCCTTCGAGCCGCTCGACGATGTGAAGAAACAGCGGCTGGTTCATACGCGAAGCTGATCACAACTGCGGGATTTTCGCGGGAATGCAAGAGCGCTTCGGCTCCACATCAGAAATCCTTTCTCTTGCGCAGCCGCCGCGCGTATAACGGCAGTATGAGCCTGGATGTTGAAAGTCTCGCACGCGCCGCAAACGAAGCTCGGGGTCTCGCGATGGATGCGGTGCAGGCCGCAAAATCGGGCCATCTCGGCCTGCCGCTGGGTTGCGCGGAAATCGGCGCCGTCCTTTACGGCAATGCACTCAAACACAATCCGGACGAGCCGCGCTGGATCGGTCGCGATTACTTCATCCTCTCCGCCGGCCACGGCAGCATGATGCTCTACGCGTGGCTCAACATCAGCGGCTACGACTTGCCGATGGAGGAGATCAAGCGGTTCCGGCAGCTGCACAGCAAAACGCCGGGACATCCCGAGTATTTCGAAACCCCGGGAGTCGAGTGCACGACCGGTCCGCTCGGGCAGGGCGTCGGCAATGCAGTCGGTGTAGCGGTCGCCGCGAAGATGGCGGCGGCGCGTTTTAACACCCCTGAGCATCCGATCTTCGATCAGCACATCATCTGCCTCGCCGGCGACGGCTGTTTACAGGAAGGCGTCTCCGCGGAAGCGAGCGCCTTCGCCGGCCACTTCGGTCTCGATAACTTGATCCTGATCTACGACTCGAACGCCGTCACGCTCGATGCGATGGCTTCCGCGACCCAAAGCGAAGACACCGGGAAACGGTATCAAGCCTACGGATTCGACGTTCAGAAAGTCGACGGCAACGACATGCAGGCGTTCCAGCGCGCGCTGAACAAAGCGAAGAAGCGCGACAACGGAAAACCGCAGATGATCATCGCGCACACGTTGATCGGGAAGGGGATCCCGGAAGTCGCCGGCACGTCAAAAGCGCACGGCGAAGCGGGCGCGAAGTTCGTTGACGAGGATCGCAAAAAACTTGGTTTACCGGACGAGCATTACTTCGTCTCGCCAAAGACGCGGGAGTATTTTTCGAAGCACAAGAAAGCGCTGCTCCGCAACTACAAGCGTTGGGAGAAGATGTATCAGGACTGGCGCGGCAAGCATCCCGATCAGGCGCAGCTACTCGACGACGCGATCGCGAAAAAAGTGCCGGCCGATCTGCTCTCGAAAGTGCCGAACTTCCCTGCCGAC
>JALYXP010000151.1 GCA_030947045.1 Verrucomicrobiota bacterium
GGGTCGATCCCGAGGTTCTCCGCCATGTTGATCATGGCGTCGCGGGTGTCGTCGCTCATCCCGCCGCTGTCGAGACCCGTGAGTCGCAACATGCGGAGGAACTCCTCTTTCGGGTCGCGCGGTGCTCGTTGGGCAGCGGCCGCAGCGCGGCGTTCCGCGCCGGAAGGCGGTGGCGGCAAATGCGCAGCTCGTGCGCGGTGCGCTCCGCTATCGTGCAACTCCGCGTTTATGTACGCGCCCATTTGCTCATCGCTCAGATGATGTTCGCGGCCGAAACGCAGCAGATTCTTTTCCGCTTCGGCTGTCAGGACGCCGTCCGCGATTGCGAAGGTCAGATACTTGTGGAACTCCGCGATCGCCTGTTCCTGCGCCTGCGCAGCGAGTTCGTCGTCCATCTGGCGGCGACGCGCTGGATCGAGTAACTCAACCCGCGCTTCGGTGAGGTAACGCGACGATTCATCGAGTCCTGGCCGCAGCAGCTGCGAAATAGGGTTGCTCGGTTGATTCTTGAGCGGGAGCTTTTTCTGCCACCAGCGCAACAGCTCGCGGCAGTGCTCTTCGATGACGGCGTCACTCGGTTGCTCCTCGGGATCAAGGCAGAGCCGTTCATACAAATTGGGCGATTTGTATTTGCTCCAGCCGTCCCACTTTTTGGGATCGTCCGGCAGTGGCAGGGAGAATTTGACGCTCACGTCGAGCATCGGTCTAAGCCACGGTTAGCTCCGCGAGACCAGCTTTGGCAGCTTCGATTTCACCCGGGGCAAGACCGGTATTTCGCTCAATCGAAATGCGCGTCTGGTTTCCGCAAGCATGCACCGCGACCTCGAGGACCTGGTTCGCGTTGTATTCGTAAACGAGCTCGACCGGAGAGCCTTTGGGCAGGAATGGCGGGAGCTTCACATCGCAAATTCCGAGCGGTGTGCACTCCGTCGGCATTGTGCTTTCGCCTTCGACGATCCGCACAATCGCGCGCGGCATGTTTGCGCTCGCAGTTCCGAAATAATTGGTCGCGGAGGCCGGGATCGCGCTCATTTTGCCGATCATCGGGTAGACGTATTCCTGCAGATCGTTCTCATTCCAGAGGACAACTCCGAGCGTGTGCGAAGTGATATTCGTTACCTGCATGAGCGCACCCTCGCGCGATGAAAACTGCTCGCGCGTATCATCCGGCAGCACCTTCTCACCCGACGTTTCCTCTTCGTGCAGCATCAGGAGAATCGCCTGGACCGCGGCGCCGATCGCGACTGCCTCATCGGCATTCACGTCTTCGCCGATTGGGATTGGCGACAGCTGCGTGATCATCTCCCGCACCATCGGCATGCGCGTCATACCGCCGACAAGTAAAACCTTCGTCAAATCCGACCAGTCGAGCTTCGCTTCCTGCATGACGATTTCGCAAATCGCTTTGCACTTCTCGACCAGGTGACGCGTGCGTTTTTCGAACTCTTCGCGCGTCAACTCCACCTTCACGCTCTTGCCATTGTAGCTGTGGACGATTGCTGTGCGTTCGCGGCTGGATAGCTGGATCTTGGCCGCAAGCGCGCGGCTCTGCAGATCCTGGTAGCTCTGTAAATCGAGCAGCGGATTCTCGCCGTGCTCGCGGTCGAATTCTTCCGCCACCATGTTAACGATCACGTCGTCCCAGTCTTTTCCGCCGAGGCGGTGATCGCCGTTCGTGGCTAGCATGTTGATCTTGTTGCCCTCGATCCGCATGATCGTGACGTCGAACGTGCCGCCGCCGAGATCGAACACGAAAACGGTTTGGTCTTCGTTCAACTTATCGAGCCCGTAAGCGACCGCCGCGGCCGTTGGCTCGTTGATGATCTGCAAAACATTCAAGCCCGCTAACTGCCCGGCTGTAATCGTCGCGGTACGTTCGGCATCGTTAAAATAGGCGGGCACCGTGATGACCGCGTCGGTCACTGGCTGCTTTAGATACTTCTCCGCGTCGTGCTTGAGCTTCGTGAGGATGAGAGCGGACAATTCTTCAGCCGAGTAAATCTTATCGCCGAACTGGCGCTGAAACTGGTCCTTCGGCTTGCCCATTTCGCGCTTCACGAAATCGACGATCCGCTCCGGCTCGGCGACCGAGTTGTTCTTCGCGACGGTCCCGACGACGACATTGCCGCCGCCGTCGAACAGGATCACAGACGGCGTAATGCGCTCGC
>JALYXP010000203.1 GCA_030947045.1 Verrucomicrobiota bacterium
GGGAATGACGAACATCGTCCGTCCCTTCATCGCGCCCTTCAGCATGCCATTGAGCTTTGTGTAGGTCTCGGCGGGATCGGCCCAGTGGTTCGTCGGCCCGGCTTCTTCTTTCGTCGGCGTGCAGATGAGCGTGAATTGCTCGACTCGCGCGACGTCGTTCGGATTCGACCGATGGAGATACGAGCCAGGCAGCATCTCCTGGTTCAGCTTCTTGATGATGCCCTGCGCCTGCGCTTGCTCGAGCAGGAACGCGTTCTCCGTCTCCGATCCATCACACCAGAAGATGTTCTCGGGCTCACACAGGCGCGCGACTTCCTGCACCCAATCGAGCACCGCCTTATGCGAAGGCTTTTTATCTCCGATCCCGCGCGGCGGGGTGATGGCAGGTGCGAGTTGATCCATAAGCTCGTGTTCCGAAAGTGACGCCGCCGGGCCGGAAGCGGAGGGTTAGCTTTGGCTGCGAGCGCGAATTCGCCAAGCGAAAATTAATGCTGCGAGTCTGTGTATTTTGCAGCGAGCGAAGTTGAACTGCGCTTGCACCGCCGATTCGCGCGCCCTTTATTGCCGCATGTTCGGAGTGGTCACTTCCGATGACGACCAGCCGGTCACCTGGGTCGGCCGTTATCCCGTCCATGTGACGACGCTTCTCGTCGCCATCCACGCTTGTGCAGCGGTGCTCGCGTGTTTGCTGACGTTCGCTGGCGGCGGAATCCTGACGCACCTGGCCTTCGATAGCGCCCTCGTGCTCGGACGCGGCGAAGTGTGGCAACTGGTTACCTACGCTTTCGTTCATCCGCCATCGGGATTGCTCTGGTTTTTGATCGAGATGTACATGCTCTATGTCTTCGGTCGCGAAGTGGAACGCTTCCTCGGCCGGCGCGCGTTCATCGGTTTGTATGTGGCACTACTGCTCGCGCCGACATTGCTCCTGACGCTCTGGGGTCTCGGCGAACGCACCGGCATCGCCGGCTCGCCTGCGTTGCACTTCGGCGTCTTCGTCGCCTTCGCCGCGATCTATCCGAGCATCGAAATGTTCCTGCGCATTCAGGCGAAATGGGTCGCGCTCGCGCTCGCGGGCATCTACACGCTGCAGTTGTTCGCATATCACGCGTGGTCGGAGCTCGCAGTGCTTTGGGCTAGCATCGCAACGGCATTTCTCTTTGTGCAGATGCGCGGCGCCGGGCCTGAGCTCGAATGGTGGACCAACTTTCGCGAGCGGCTCCAGCCAAAGCCGAAGTTTAAAGTGGTGCCGCGCCCGAGTTCGCGTCGCGTCGTCGAACCGGAAGACGTTTACGTATCGATCGATCCGTTACTCGAAAAAATCTCCAAATCCGGCATCAATAGCCTGACCGCCAGTGAGCGGCGCGCGCTCGATCGCGCGCGCACTCAGCTCCTGAAGAAATCTAAGTGAACGCAAGCGCGGCAGGCGGCGGATCGCCCTTGCGCATCACCGTCATCATCCCGACCTGGCGCGACTCGGAGCAGCTCGCGAATCTGCTGCCGTCTGTCACACGGCTGCCGCACGTCGCCGAGACCATCGTCGTCGATGCCTCGGCGGATCTGCGAACGGACGCGATCGCGCAGGCTTGCGGCGCGACTTACTTGCGCTGCGCTGAGCCGAATCGAGGTGCGCAGATGAACCTCGGCGGCATGCAAGCCGCAGGCGACGTGTTGATTTTCCAGCACGCTGACACTGAATTGACAGATCAACATCTGCGCGCGCTCACGCTTGCGATGGCGGATAGGGCGATTGTCGGAGGCGCGTTCCACCGGAAGTTCGACGATCGCCATCCGCGCTTGAAGTGGCTCGACCTCATCGCGCGGCATCTCGCACGCAATGGTGGCACGCTCTACGGGGATCAATCGATCTTCGTGCGACGGGAAACATTTCGTCGTCTGGACGGTTTCGCCGAGATCCCGCTGATGGAAGACATGGAGTTCTCGCGGCGGCTCCGCGCGGCGGGAAAAACTGTGGTCCTCGATCCTCCGATCAGGTCCTCGGCACGGCGTCACACTCGCTGCGGTTCGTGGCGCAGTAGCATCCAAAACGGTCTGTTCATCGTGCTCTACAAGCTTGGCGTTTCACCGGTGCGACTGCATTACTGGTATTACCGCGATCGCGCACAAGCCGACCCGCCTGCGGAAGATCCAGCGCTCTCTTCGTAAGCGGCCGAATCACGAAGGCTACTCGTCGGTCACATTAAACGCGATTTGCGTGCACCGCGCTAAAGCACAGCTAGCGCGCGGCTTCTGATTCGGCTCCTTAGGAGCGAAAAATGTCACAATTCGAAGCTTGAACGCGGACGCCGATCCACCGCATCTTGTATGCCGCTCGAACGGCTCCCCCAGCATCTTGTAATCCGAGTTCTTAACGGTTGTGCACAGGATGTTGGCTGGGCTGTTCACATCTGTTCGCATGTTTTCACCAATCCAATCCCAGCCTTCTCCTCGCCATGATCCAGCTAAAACCCGGTCTTCAATCCTCTTTTCTCAACAAAACCGCCAAGCGCCAGCCGCCGGCGAAGGCTTCCCGTGCCTCAGCAAAAAAGACCCGCGGCCTTCGTTTCGAGCGCGTGTTTAGCGACACGAAGTGCGCCCCGTTCGACCAGATTGAATGGGAAAAACGCACTGCTGAAATCACCGACGACAGCGGGAAGGTGATTTTCAAACAGGAAAACATCGAGGTGCCGAAGGCGTGGAGCGCGCTCGCAACGAAGATCGCGGTTTCGAAATATTTCTACGGCGACATCGCGAACGGCACCGACCCGCACAAGGGCGGCCGCGAGACTTCAGTGCGGCAGCTTGTGCATCGCGTTACCCGCACGATCACCGATTGGGGTATCGCCGATGGTTATTTCGCCGACGAAAAGACGGCCGAGACCTTCTACGACGAACTGACCTGGCTCTGCGTGAACCAGCACGGCGCTTTCAATTCGCCGGTCTGGTTTAACGTCGGCCTGCACCACCAATACGGCGTCGGCAAGGATGCCGGCGAAGGGAATTACTTCTTCAACCGCGCGTCCGGCCGGGCCGAGCGTGCATCGACGCAATACGAATACCCGCAGGGCAGCGCCTGCTTCATCCAGAGCGTGGAAGACACAATGGAAGACATCATGCGCCTCGCGATGTCGGAGGCGA
>JALYXP010000217.1 GCA_030947045.1 Verrucomicrobiota bacterium
ACGAACGTCTCACGCACACGGGGTGGCCGCGCGAATTGCAGCCGCTCGCGGCCGGGTTCGACCACATGCTGGATCGACTCGAGGAATCGTTTACGCGCCTTTCGCAATTCTCCGCAGACCTCGCGCACGAACTACGAACGCCGGTGGCAAACATCCGTGGCGAATCGGAGGTGGCATTGACGCGTTCACGCACGCCGGAGGAATATCGCGAAGTCATCGAATCCACGCTCGCCGAATGCGAGCGGCTTTCCGGCACGATCGACAGTTTGCTCTTCCTCGCGCGGGCCGACGCTGCTGAGCGGCAAATTACCCGCACCCGGTTCGACGGCGGCGAGGCGCTCGACAAAATCGCGAGCTACTACGAGCCGATGGCTGAGGAACGGCAAATCACCATCCGCGCTTCTGGCGACGGTGAACTCTTTGCAGATCCGCTCCTTATCGGCCGCGCGGTCAGCAACCTCGTAGACAACGCGATGCGGTTCACGGCTGCCGGTGGTGCAATCGACATCGCTCTTCGGCGCAAGGGCAACGTGGCTGAAATAGCCGTCAAAGACACCGGCAGCGGGATACCAGCGGAGCATCTCCCGCGCGTCTTCGACCGCCTTTACCGGGTGGATGCGGCGCGCACATCAGGTGGCAGTGGCCTCGGGCTCGCCTTGGTAAAATCGATCGCAGAATTACACGGCGGGAAGGCTACCATCACGAGCCAGGTCGACCGTGGGACCACCGTTACCCTCACGCTGCCTAGCGAATAGCAGTACCCTAGCCGACAAGCACTCGAGAGAGCAACCCCGCCGCGCCGAAACTCGCGACAACCGCAATAAGACTCCATTTCCATCGCATTAACCCCACCAGCGCTACGGCGCTGAGTGCGAGGGCGAACCAGTCAATGGCGCCGGGCGCCAGAAAAAAATACGCGACCCGCAAAACCAAAAAACAAGGTTCAGAATCACACCGACGATCGCGGCGGTGAGGGTGGAGAGAGCACTCGTTAGGTTCTTATTGCCCTGCAGTTTCTCAATCTGTGGCGCGCCGAGAAATAACCAGAGGAAGCAAGGCGTAAAGGTCGCCCACGTGATGATCTGCGCGGCCGATGATCGCCGTCAGCACGCCGCAGCTGATAAAGCCGAGCTTAACCCAGAAGCGAACACCTCCGTAAAAATGGGTAACTGATCGGAGGCGCGCCGGGCGACTGCATCAAATCAAGACGCCAAAGCGTTTCAGCATCGCCGCTGTGCAGAGATATGCAGCGATCATCACCGCCAGCGAAGAAAGCAACGACAACGGAAAGCTGATTCCTCGTTTTAACAGCAGCGGTAACGCCACAAACAAAGTCAGCGACGGCAGCACCAGCCAGAAGATGCTCCAGGAAAGCGCAGCGATCTTCGCGGCGTCATGCGTGTCGCGATAAAGCCAGAGAAATGCGAGCAGCGACGTCAATGGCAATGAGGCCAGCACGCCGCCCCAGAAACTACCACCCCGCTTCGATAACTCCGTGATCGCCACGATCAGCACCGCGGAAATCAAGACTTTCAGCACGTAATACCACATTCGTCCCATACGTTCGCGCACGCGGCTGATATTGGCTGCAACCGCCTCGGAGCGAAGCTTTGGGCGCATTACATTTTTGTCATTTTGCGCTTGCGGGCGTTTTCGTCTTCTGGCTTAACGACGCGATGCAACGCCTTTTCCTTACCGTTTCGGTCGGCCTCATTTGCTCGATCGCGGCGGCATTTCCGGTGGAGGCCCAGCAGGCGGTCGTGCAGGAGATTAAGGTCATTGGCGCGCCGGTCGCGAGCCCGACGCCAAACGAAGATTGGCGACCGAAACTCGAGCACATCATGCGCGAGGTTGAAGGCACGCAGATTACCGTCACGAAAAAGGCGAGCACGATTAAGCTCGAGCAGCAGCCGCCGGTGGAGAACAACAACCTTCAAGAGCAGTTCGTGAAGGCTCCCGGCCTCATCGTCAGCGAGCAACAAAACCCGGGGCAATACAACTTCAGCTACCGCGGCCTTGGCAACCCGCAAGAATCGGAATACACCCTTTTTCTCCAGGACGGCATTCCGTTGATGAGCGACTGGATCGGCTTCCCAACGCTCTACTACGTGCCCGTTCCACAGAGCGTCAGCGAAATTCAGATCGTGCGCGGTGGTAGCAGCCTTTTGTATGGGCCGGAGCCGGCGCCTGCGATCAACTACGTTGCGAAGCATCCCGCACCCGGCACCCCGTGGCATGCCTATGTGGAGCAGACGGGTGGATCGGACAGCACCTACTCGAGTTATGCCTCAGTAGAGGAAGCTTCGGGACCAGTCGAGCTTCGTCTGGACGGTTTCTATCGCCACTCAGACACGCAACGGGATTTCAACTCTTACGATCTCTGGCAGGCCAATGGCTACATCGGCTGGCGCCCCACTCCGAAGCAGCTGATCGCGGTCGACGTCCACGCCTCTCGGTTCGACGGCGAAGATCCAGGTCGCCTGACCTACGCGCAATGGAAGACCGATCCGGACCAGGCCGTCACGCCCTACAACCATAACTGGGTCGATCGCTACAGCGTCACGCTCCGCTACGAAGCGGAGTTCGGCGACGGCTGGCTCTTGCAGGCGAAAGGCTGGTACACGCACCAGGACATCGATGCGCGTTCGGCGGGAAACATTAACGCACGCACCGGTGCTTTCCCCACCAGCACGACCTTTGGCTACGAGGAATTTAACAACGGCGGCGTCGATCTGCGTCTGCGCAAACGTTGGGGGGACGACACTATCTTCCGTGGGAGTGCGCTGACTGTCGGTGGGACGGTTTACCACGGCGAAGCTCCTTTCCAGCGTTACACGCTGAATAACACGAACACCGGCCCGGGCTTCCTTTACGCGCCGCGCGGCGCGACTTCCGCGCTGGTAACTCTAGACCAATCGCGCACTGCGGATTACCAGGCGTTTTTCATCGAGAACATCTTCCGTTTCGGCAAATTCCACATTGTCCCTTCCTTCCGACTCGATCACGAAAACATTGAAGTCGACGCTCACGTTGCACCCTATTTCCGGCCGGGGACAGAACCGAACCGCAGCGCTGATAAACTAATTCCGCTGTGGGGTATCGGCCTTGGGAACGATTTCGGGAAAGGCAATGAGACTTACTTCAGCGCCTCCAGCGGATGGCGGCCGGTCCGCTTCTTCGACATCGCCGGCACGCGGACGGCTGTCCGTCCTGGCACGACGCCTGATCCGTTTCGCTCGCTGGATATCGAACTCGGCGTCCATGGCACGCCGGTCAAAGGCCTCTGGTATGATGTTGGACTTTTCTGGATGGAATTCGACAATCGCATCGAGACCCGGGCCGACCCGCTCGGCGGTCCGTTCGACACGCTCGCCTTTAACAGTGGCAGCAGCCGCCATCGCGGTTTCGAAGGCGAAATCGCCTACGACTTCCTGGCACCTTTCCAGCACGATCTCGCGCCTGCTCCCGTCGACCCGAAAGCGGATCCGGAGGCAATGGTCAAGGGTGCCTCCAAGCCTCGCGCCCCGCTGCAGCTTATCGTCTTCAGTAATCTCCAACTGTTAGACGCCGAGTTTACCGACAGCGCGCAGCTTGTCCCTGGCACTACCCGGACCTTTGTCGGCAACGCGCCGGCCTACTCGCCTGACGTGGTTTTCAAAGGCGGTATCACCTTCAAGCGCGACAAATGCTTCAATATCACCCTCAGCGCCGTTTATATTTCCGATCAATTCTGGGCGGATAATAATCTAGGCAGCGCCAGCATTCCGCCGGCTAAGATTCCTTCTTACGAGGTGTTTAACCTCTCGGGTGAATTCTACGTCACCCGGAACGTCCGGGTTTTCGGAGGCATCTCCAATCTGGCCGATGAGAAATACTACTCGCGCGTTTTTCCATTCGGCGGTGGTAGCATTGATCCCGCTCCCGGCCGCTCCGCCTACGGAGGATTATCGGTCGAGTTTTAAGCGCGCAGAACTAGGGCCATGCTTACGTTCATCCTTCAACGAGCTTTACTCGGCTGGTTCGCTGGCCGTTAATGAATCATACCCAATCTCGCTACCACGCGCACTGTCGCTTCAGCTGACCGGCCGACACTGCGCGTGAAGGTTATTACACGCGATGGCTACAGTGCAGCGAAGCCGGTGCGGCCAGTACAACAAAAAGGCGTGCCGTTGTTCCCCGGCACGCCCCCTGTTTCGTGACGACCACCGCGGCCCGTCACCCTGAAACGACGCTGCTCTGCCAGCGTCGCCGAGACTACATCGACATCTTCGTGAACGGCTCCGTCCAGTCACTCTGGCCGGTGCTGCCGCCGATCGCGCACAACTGCATCACATAGGTAACACCGGCGGTAAGGCCGTTGAACACGATCTTTCGTGAGCTCGCGAAGGAGATGCTCGGGCCGAACTCTGAGCCCGCCGCCGTTTTGATCCGGCCGACATAGCTCTTCGAGTTATAGTCCGGCTTGATCCGCACCTTCAACGCACCTGTTTGTGGTGAGTCGACCGCCATAACGTCTGGCGCGTTCAGGATTGCCTGCGC
>JALYXP010000244.1 GCA_030947045.1 Verrucomicrobiota bacterium
CTCGGCGAGTTCGGGCCCGATGCTTTGCGGTCGTGGGCAGCAGAGCTAGGCACGGAGACGTACGTCGGCACGAGCGGACGTGTGTTCCCGGAAGGTCAAAAAGCAGCAGGCCTTTTGCGCGGGTGGGTGCGACGACTTCGCGACGCCGGTGTGCAATTCGAGAACAACGCGCGGCTCCTGGAACTGCAGCGGGAAAACAACGGGTGGCAGGCAGGGTTTCATCGTGAGCAAGAACGCTTTGCAGTCACTGCGCCTGCCGTTGTTCTCGCGCTCGGCGGGGCATCGTGGCCCGACACAGGTTCCGACGGAACGTGGCCCGCTCTGCTCGCGTCGCACAACGTCGCAATCACGCCCTGGCAACCCGCGAACTGCGGTTGGAACGTCGCCTGGCCTGAAGCGCTGCTCGCCCGAGCCGAAGGTTTGCCGTTAAAAAACCTGACCGTATCCGCAGGCGCGGAGTCGATCTCTGGTGAACTACTGATCACGAAGGATGGCATTGAAGGCGGCGCAATTTATCGGCTTGGCCGAATTCTTCGCAGGATGGAGCGGCCCCAGATCTCGATCGATCTGAAGCCGCAGCTTCCGCGTGAGACGTTGCGGCAGCGCTTGCATGCGATCAACGCTGGCGGGCACTGGTCGAAGCTCTGCAAGCTAAGCCCTGCTGCGACGGCCCTGATCGAAATCTACTTCGGCGATGAATGCGATGACGCTGATCAGCTCACGCGGCGCATCAAGAGCTTTCCGCTATCGCTCGTTAGTCCGCGGCCAATCGCGGAGGCGATTTCGTCAGCTGGCGGCGTGAAGTGGGATGAACTCGATGCCGGCTTGATGTTGCGCAAGATGCCGGGCGTTTTTATCGCCGGCGAGATGATCGACTGGGAAGCGCCTACGGGCGGCTATCTGCTGCAAGGTTGCTTTTCGACCGGCACGCGTGCTGGACGAACTTCCGCAGAATGGGCGCGACGCTAAATCCGTCATCCTGACCGAAGCGCAGCGAAGTGGAAGGACCCCGTGGCATTACGATGATTAACTTCCGCGGGGTCCCTCGACTTCGCTCGGGATGACGTTGCGTTCGCTGCGAATGTTTGCGATCAACAGACGTGAGCTCTTCCACGACACGCGTTTTTCTCGTTCGGCACGGAGCTACCGTTCTCAGCGCGGAAGATCGCTTCGCCGGCGCGACGGACGTGGAGCTATCGAACGAAGGAAGGGAACAAACACGCCGGCTAGCGGCTCGGCTCTCGCAGAAAAGGGTCGCGGCGGTTTTTGCATCGCCGCTGGACCGCACGATGGAGACAGCGCGTATTCTCGCTGCTCCGCATCAGCTCGAGGTGCAGCCCCGCGATGGGTTGCGCGAGATATCACATGGCCATTGGGAAACGCTGACGCGGTTGGAAGTAGAGGAGCGATTCCCCGACGAAACCGCCGAGTGGGAAAAAGATCCTTATACGTTTGCTCCTGTTGGCGGCGAAAGCGGCCTTGCGGTCACTGCGCGTGCGCTGCCGGTGTTGATCGAATTAGTTCGCGCACATGCCGGCGAAACGATCCTGGTCGTGTCGCACAAGGCGACGATCCGGTTATTACTGAGTTCGCTTCTCGGTTTCGATGCGCGGCGCTACCGCGACAACCTCGACCTCAAACCTGCGTCCCTGAACATCGTTGACTTCAAGGACCCTTCACGCGCTCGACTGACGCTGTTTAACGACACGTCGCACTACGCGGAGCTCGGCAACGCCATCCCTGAAGTCCCGCGGGCGCAGCTCTCGCGCTCGTGGAGCGACCCGGCGCCTAACGAGTAGAGACCGCCGCTGGGATTCGGAAGCTCTCGATCTGCTGTTTGATCTCGTGGACGAAGTTCGCGGCACCCGCGCCATTCACGACACGATGGTCGAACGTCAGTGACAACGTGATCACTTCCGCAGTTTCAGCCGTCTTGCCATTGCCGAGCATCTCGTGATGGGCCGAGCCGACGAAGAGCGTCCCGACTGACGGCGGGACGACAATCGGCGCTGCCGCGCGCACGCCGAACGCACCGAGACTGCTGATCACGATCGGCGCATTCACTGCATCGACGCGGCCGGCGCGCGTTTCCGCAACGGTCTCGTTATATCGACTCACGAAATCGGGCCAGTCGCGATTGTTGGCATGCGTAACGACGGCGGTCGCGAGTTTGTCGTCGTCGAGTGAAACAGCGATGCCGAGATCAAACGCATCGTGTTCGACGATGCTGTCATCTTCCAGCATGATGCGGCGAAACGGAGCGTGCTTTTCCATCGCCCGCACCACCGCCCACGCGACCATTACGGAAGGTGA
>JALYXP010000250.1 GCA_030947045.1 Verrucomicrobiota bacterium
TCCGGCAGTTGGAAGGCTTCCTTGAGGCCGCCGAAGCTTAGAAGCTTGTCTAGCGGCGACGAAGCTGCGCAACTTTTGCTGCGCAAGGACGTTCAATCTTCCGAAACATGAAACGTGATGATGACCAAGAGTTGTGGGATCTGCTCGAACGAGCACCGGGCCCGGTCTTGTCGCCGTTTTTTGCGCGCAATGTAATTCGCGAACTGCGCCGCGAGCCGTCATGGCGTGAGGTTATCGCCGGCTGGTTTGCGCCAAGACCTGCCATCGCCGCGGGAGCTGCTCTCGCTGTCTGTGTTGTGACGGCACTCACAGTCAGCCACCAGTTTGGCATCGGCGGGACCAATGACGCCGATGATGTCCCTGCCGTCGTGGCGCAAATCGATCCAGCCGATTACGAGATTGTAGCCGACCTGGACACTTTGCTTGCGGTCCAGGAGGATGATTCGTGGGACGATACCGCTACACTTTAGCGATCGCCGCGGCCGTCGCGGTCTGCGCCGCCGAAACTGCGTACTCGCAGGTCATTCCGCCGCACTTGAACGTACCCCGTCGCGGTAATCCGGCGCGGGCTGGCCGCAACGGACCCGGCTTCGAGCGGTGGCGCCAAATGCGCCCAGAGGAACGCCAACGGTTTCGCTCGAACGCCGAGCGCTGGGTTCAGATGCCTCCCGAAGAACAGCGGATGTTGCGCGACCGGGAGGGGCAGCGACGGGAGCGGATTCAGCGCGAAGCGGATGCTGCACTACGCCAATCCGGACTCGATTTGGAAGCTGAGCGACGGCAGCAGTACGAGCAGCGTTATCTGCAAGAACGGCGCCGCATCGAACAGGAGCTGCGCCAGGAGATCGAACAGCGCCGTCAGCGCGAACTCGCACCAGTCGTCGAGCGGTTGAAGCGCGAGTTCGAGCCGCAAAGAAACAGCGCAACGCCAGCGCCGTCAGCGAAATAGTCCTGCTCTCAATTGCGCGGGATCGACTGCCCGCGCTCGCGCATGCCGATTCCGCGACAAACAAAAAGGGCCGGCCGGATCCCTCCGACCGGCCCTTAAGGCAAAGTTACCGGGATTACCGGTAGCCGTAGCCGTGTCTCAGCGTGCAGCGCACGCGATGATGATGCCGCCAGTGGTAATGCGAGCGAACGATGACGTTAACGACGGGCCGACGGTAGCCGTAGCCGTTATATCCGTACCCGCCGCCATATCCGTATGGCGAATAAGCAATACGATTGTAGCCGTAGCCGCCACCGTAGCCATACCCGCCGCCGTAACCGTAACCGTAACCGCCGCCGTATGGATAGCCGTAGCCGCAACCGGGCGAGCCAATGCCGATGCCGACGGAAAGACCTGCTTCCGAGCGCGGCACTGCCGCGAAACCGATCGCTGCTGCCGCGAGCGACACTAAAAGAAGCTTTTTCCAATTTCTCATCTGTTTTCCTCCTGTTTGGGTTGTGCCAATTGAACTGAACATCTGACGCGAAGTTGCGAAGAATTATTCGTGGCCATCCGCCTGCGCGTGAAGGTAAACATCGTTCCCGATTCTGTCATAAGTGACTTCGGAAAGCCGCAGAGCCTCAGCAGTGTTCGCAGCGCCCGAGCCTCCAAATGCCAGCCCTGGTCCGCCGGTGAAGATCGGGCCGAGATAGATCTCTACCGCGTCGATCAGGCGCCCATCCAAGGCCTGCGAGAGGACCGTGCCTCCTCCTTCAATCAACACACTCGTAACCTCGCGTTTGCCGAGTTCGGTCAGGACCGAGTCTAACGAGTGATCGGTGAACACAAGGGTCCGGTCCGCGTGTGCGTCGTTAAACAAATGCGCTTTGCGAGGCAGTGAGCCCGATCGCGAAAGCACCACACGCCACGGCTGTTTTGCACCGCGTCCTGTACGAACAGTCAGGCGAGGGTTGTCGATGCGGACCGTTTCAGCGCCGACAAGAATCGCATCGACGAACGCGCGTTGAGCGTTCGCGTGCTGACGAGCTCCGGCCGACGTGATCCAGCGCGGCTCCCCCGGCGCCGCAGTGAGCCGGCCGTCCAGCGACATGCCGCATTTCGCGATTACGTAAGGGCGGCCGGTCACGATCCATTTGTTGAAGGCGCGGTTCAGCGCCGTGCACTCGGCAGCGAGAATTCCGGCGTCCACCAGGACTCCCTCATCTTGCAGGACCTTAATCCCCCGGCCGCGGTGCGCTGGGTTCGGGTCGATCGCGCCGACGACTACGCGGCTGACCTTGGCCTTGAGAATCGCCGAAGTACATGGCGGCGTGCGGCCGGTCGTCGAGCAGGGCTCGAGCGTCACATAAAGAGTCGATGCGCGCGGTATGCGTCCGACGTTGTTTAGACACTCTGCTTCTGCGTGAGCGGCACCGGCGTGCCGATGAAAACCTTTCGCGATGATCTTACCGCCAGCGACCAGCACTGCCCCGACCGCCGGATTTGGGCTCGTTGCTCCAACGCCTTTTTTTGCCTCGCGGAGCGCCGCTCGCATGAACGTCTCATCGTCGGGAGGCGCGGCCATGCTGATCATTTAGCGTCTCCTTTTCCAGCAAGCAACACACGGCCGAAGGTGCGGCGCTGTTGTGTGAAAGAATGACACATTTAGCGGTCACGTACTTCGCCTGAAGCTGTGACAAACCGGCGCAAACTTCACGGCAACGTCTTTCCGTTACCTTCCGTAAGTATTTCTCTCACTAGCATTTATCTCGGCTGAGGCGCGCGATCTCCCTCCTGGCATTTTGCTAGCTATAGATGGAGGCAACGCAACTTTTAACAGAAAGGAAACCAATATGAGCTTACTTCGTTATCAGACTCCCGATGCTTCGGTTTGGCGTTCGCTCGATCGCTGGGCAAACCTCCGCGATGAGATCAACGGCCTCTTTGAAGGTCCGTACTGGCCAACGACCGGCACGCAGGCACAACTGTTTACCGGATGGACGCCCGCGCTTGACCTTTACCAAACGAGCGATGACGTCGTCGCTGTCGTCGAGCTGCCGGGGATGCGGAAAGAGGACATCGAAATCTCTCTGCATGACGGTGCGTTGACGATCGCGGGTGAGCGGAAGGATGAAACGCCGCAGGGCGACAAGGCGACGCGCACGGAACGCTTCGTCGGCAAATTCCGCCGCAGCGTTTCGCTGCCGACGCGCGTCGATGTGAACAAAGTCAACGCGACTTACAGAGACGGCATTCTCACTGTCACGCTGCCAAAGGCTGAGGAAGTGAAGCCAAAGCAGATCCAAGTCAACGTCAGCTAATTCTGAACCGCCGCGGCCGAGAGTTCGCGGCGACAAACCTCAACCACGAAAGGAACAATTATGGATACTTTAGTTCGCGAAAATCGCACCGAGAACCGAACGAACGGCAACCAACCGGCCGAGCAATTCATCGCGCCAGTCGCGACCGTATTGGAAAACGCAGACGGTTATACGCTGCAGGTAGAAATGCCGGGCGTGAACAAGGAAGGCCTGGAGATGTGGGTTGAAAACAACGAGCTCACAATCATCGGCCGACGTTCCCTGCCGACCGTGCAGGGCACGATAATTCATCGCGAATCGCGTCGTGCGAACCTCCGCCGCGCTTTCGAGCTCGATCCTTCGATCGACGCTGGCAAGATCAGCGCGAAGATCGAGCAGGGGTTGGTGAGCCTCACTCTGCCGAAGGCGGAGCAGGTGAAGCCGCGCAAAATCACGGTCTCGTAAACGACAGACGCTATTCACGAAGGCCGCAAGCCCATTGGGTTTGCGGCCTTTTTCGTGCTCCGGACCCTGCTTCGTTTCTACTTGGCGCATCGTTCCAAACCGACTTAGGTAGAGCACTCCAAATGGCCACCAAAACCGAAGAAAAGCCGACCGAAGACAAGTTGACGATCGCGCGAAATAAGAACCTCGATCTGGCGATCCAACAGATCGCAAAAGACTACGGCGACGGGGCAATCATGCGCCTCGGCGACGACAAGATTGTCGATATTGAAGTAATTCCGACTGGCAACATTCTGATCGACCGCGCACTCGGCGTCGGCGGTTTTCCGCGCGGTCGCGTCGTTGAAGTTTACGGACCGGAGTCATCAGGAAAAACAACGCTTACGCTGACCGTCATCGCACAGGCGCAAAAGCGCGGAGGATTGGCTGCGTTCATCGACGTCGAGCATGCGCTCGATCCGCAGT
>JALYXP010000254.1 GCA_030947045.1 Verrucomicrobiota bacterium
GAGTAACGAAACGCTTTGCAGCTGTTTGCCCGGCGGCTTCGCCACGATGTCGACGCCGCAATTCAGCGGATCGCTCTCGTCAACGAGCGCGAGGTCCGCGCGGCCGCCGCCGAACAGCTCGGCAAACATCTCGCGGAAGTTGATTTTCACCTGCGCGAACGTCTCCGAGAAAAGCTTTTGCGTGGTGTTGTTGATCTTCGCGATCACGTCGAGCAGCTCCTTGCGCGAAGCGGTAAGGTCGTTGTTTTGCGTCTCGAGGAAACGATGACGCTCCTCGAGTTCGTCGTATTCCTGCACGGCGTCGAGATTCACCGGGCCCATGTTGTCGAGCTGGCGCGTGAGCTCGGCAATGATCGTTTCGAGCTGGGCCGGATCGACATCCGCAGCGATTTCAGCGGCGGATTCGATTTCCGTTTCAGCGGGTTGCGCCACATCCGAAGTGGCGACGTCCGGTCGGCTGCGCCGCTTCAACTGCGTACGCAGTGTCTTCTGAAAGGCGTAGTGATCGCGACCGAATTCGCGGAGATCGAGCTGGTATCGTCGCGTCACATGCTCGAGCAAATTGTCGACGCGAAGCTGTAGCTGCGTCTGCCGCACCTGCTCCTTGCCGCGCGTGTCATGCAGCTCGCTAAGTGAGTTGCGCACGGTGCGGAGCTCAGCTTCGAGGCTGTTCACCGCCGCCAAGCGCGAGGTACGCTCCTGCGCGATCGCGGCGACGTTCTCCTCCGCCGCTGCGAGTTCAGCCGCTTGGGACGCGAGCGATGTTTCCGCCTGCTCCGACTCGATCGTCTGCAACTCGAGTCGGCGCTCGTAGTTCCCGATGTCGGCGCGCCGGGCGTCGATCAGTTCGACTAGCTCAGCCTCGCGCGCCGCCATCGGTTGCCGCTGACTTACGAGGTTCTCCTGTCGTTGCCGCTCCGTCGCGACCGCGAGCCGCAGCTCCTGCAGGGCAGAGGACGTCTCCTCCTCCTGCAGGCGCGCCTGCTCGCTCGCATCGGCGGCGGCGGCGCGGCGGCTTTGCTGCTCGTCTGTCTCAGTGGTCAAGTGCTCAAGCTCCTGCTCGAGCTCTGAGATGCGGTGATCGGCAAAACCGGTCTGCTGCTCGAGCGTGGTTCGCTCCGTCTGCACTTGCCGCAACCGTTCTTCGGTCGCGCGAAGTTCATGACCGAGGAGCAAAAGCTGTGCGGTCGAATTAGATTGGCTCACGTGCGCGGCTTGGTGCCGTCCGCGCGACGCTGCTAATTCTTCACGCGCCGACGCTACAAGATTCATCGCTTCATCGAGGTGGCGTTGCGCGGTGGCGAGCTCCTGCTCGAGAGCGGCAACGTTCGCTGCCGTCTCGCTGATCAACGCCTTCCGGCCGAGCAACGATTCTGTAGCGGTCGTCGTGCTCCCGCCGAAAACAATGCCTGCGGTCGAAATGAATTCGCCGGTGAGAGTCGCGAATTGCAGCACGGCATGTTCGCGTTTCAACCGAAGGGCGGTTTCGAGATCTGCGACGATGACGACGCCGCGCAAGATCCGCCTAACGAGAGATGCGAGAGCTTCCGGCGCGGTGACCTTATCGACAGCCCATGCGATCGCGCCGACCGGCAAGTCGACCAGGTGATCATCGCTGCCAATCGGAGTCAGATTCGCCAGTGCCAGCGCCGCTTGGCCGAGATTGTTGCTGGTGACGTGACGGAGAATCTCGCCCGCGAGCGCTCCATCCTGCAGCACAACAGCATGCATGTTGCGACCGAACGCAGCCTCCAGCGCTGCGATGTATTCGCGGTCGACATCTAGGTTTGCGACAAGCGCGCCGCCCAGCGCGGGGCGAATCCGGTCCGCATCATCCAAGCCTTTGAGAACAGCCTGTGAACCTTTCGCGAGGCCTTCGCCTTCTTCGTTCAATTGCCGCAGAATCTCGAGCCGCGACTCCTTCTCGGCGATGCTTCGCTCGATGCGGAACGCATCTTTCTCCGCGTCCGTGAGGGACTGTTGCTGTGCCTGGAGCTGTTGCTCAGCGGCTTGGAGCGCGTTGAAGAGACTCTCGACGGTTGCCTGCTCCGTATCCGCCGCCGTCTTTGCCTGATCGACCGCGGTTTGTGCTGCGTCGCGCGCCGCGCTTGCAGCGGTGATCTCATGGCCGAGCTCCGCGATCCGGGCAGCAGTGGCGTCGCGACGCGTCTTCGTTCCTGCGAGTTCATCGCCGAGCGCGGCGAGGCGATTCTCAGCGCGCGAAAGTGCGATCTGTAGCTCTTGCAATGTCGCTTCACGTTCGCTGCGCTCTATTCGCAAGCGCGCCGCAGCGTTGGTCAACTCTGCCAGCTCAGTCTGCTTCCCTTCGAGCAGGCGATTCGTCTTCTCGATCAACGCGTCAGCCTCGTTGATTTGGTTCGCCTGTTCGGTGCGTTTAGTCTCAGCGGCGGCGATATCACGCGTGTAACGTTCGATCAATTCCGAGACTTCCTGGGCGCGCTGCCGGTTGAATTCGATCCGGCTGCGATGCGCCGACATCTCGCTGTGCAAGCGCTGCACCTCCGCGCGGGCGTCGCCGACCCGCGCATCAATCGCGTCAAGCTCGCCGCGCTTGGTCGCCAGCTCATTCTCGTTCGTTTCGATTTTCGCGAGCGTGCCGCGCTCAGCTTCTTCAAATTTCTCGATCGCTTCGCGGCAACGGCTGAGTTCGTTTTCCAGCTGCTCGAGTTTGTTCCGCGAGTGGTGCGTATCGAGCACGTGCAGGTCGGTCATTAACGTCTGATAACGCCGCGCTTTGCCGGCCTGGCGTTGCAGCGAACCGATCTGTCGCTTCACCTCTTTGATGATGTCGCCGATACGCAGGAGGTTCGCTTCGGTCGCTTCGAGTTTGCGGAGGGCTTCCTTCTTTTGCCCTTTGTATTTCGTAATACCGGCGGCTTCTTCGAATACCGTCCGCCGATCTTCCGGCCGCGAACTGAGGATCAGGTCGATCTTGCCCTGCTCCATGATGGAGTATGCGCTGCGCCCGACGCCGGTGTCGGCGAAGAGGCTCTGGATGTCGCGCAGCCGGCAGACGGTTTTGTTCAGCAAATACTCAGAGTTGCCATCGCGATAGACTCGCCGTGTGACGCGGACATCGTGCCAATCGACGCCAAGTTCTTGCGCGCAATCGCTAAAGGTCAGCGAGACTTCGGCGAATCCGAGTGGCTTCCGGGAGTCGGTCCCGCTGAAAATCACGTCCGCCATTTCGGCCCCGCGTAAAGCTTTGGCCGATTGTTCGCCGAGCACCCAGCGGACGGCGTCGAGCACGTTTGATTTGCCGCACCCGTTCGGTCCGACAACCGCGGTGACACCTTCGTGGAAGTTAAGGATCGTTTTGTCGGCGAACGACTTGAAACCGACGAGTTCGAGCGATTGGAGATGCATGGCGCTGGGCAGAGTTGCCTACGCCGTTAGTTAACTCCCAAATTTAGGAGATCGACAAGTAAATTAATACCAAATATCGGGGACGTTGAGG
>JALYXP010000047.1 GCA_030947045.1 Verrucomicrobiota bacterium
AGCGCCGACGTCCGTGCCAGATCAGCCAGTGACTCCAGATCGTCCAATGCTTCCGCGGCACAAGCTTCATCAGGTCGGCCTCGATCTTCTCCGCATCCGTTTGCCTCGTTAGGCGAAGCCGTTGTGACAGTCGCGCGACGTGGGTATCAACCACAACGCCTTCGTCTTTTCCAAACGCATTACCGAGGACGACGTTCGCAGTCTTGCGGCCGACGCCTGGGAGCGCGTGCAACCCTTCCATCGTGTCGGGAACGGCGCCGCCGTGTTGCTCGACGATCGCCTCTGCCGCTGCGCGAATGCTCGTCGTTTTGTTGCGAAAGAAGCCCGTCGACCTGATCTCGTTCTCGAGTGTTTCCTGCGGCGTCTTAGCGAAATCGGCCGCCGTGCGGTAGCGCGCAAACAGCTTCGGCGTAACCATGTTCACGCGCTTGTCGGTGCATTGCGCCGAAAGGATTGTCGCCACCAACAGCTGCTGCGGATTCTTGAAATCGAGCTCACAGTGCGCGCCGGGATAAACCTCTGGCAAAATCTCGATGAGCTGCGCTACCCGTTCCTGCGCGGTCATATCGTCATCAGTTATTTCGCCGCGAACGCGCGAAGCTTTTGCTCGAGTTGCGGTGGGACGTGCGCGGTAATCACCGTCAAATCATCCTCGTAGTGCGTTTCGAGGACGTGCCCGATCCGGTGAATCTCCGCGAGCAGACTTGACTCACTCGCGGGCACGCGGAACTGCAATCGCAGGCGCCACGAGCTGATCTCGTCCTGCAGCGTTTGCACCAGGTTTGCCACGCCTTCGCCCGTCCGAGCTGAGATGGCAACGCTCCGCGGAAAACGATTTCGATACGCCTCGACGATGTCCTGCGAAGCGAGAGCATCGACTTTGTTGAGCACCAAGAGCGTCTGCTTGCCGTCAGCCCGGAGTTCCTTTAGCACCGCATGCACCGCCTCGATCTGCTCGTCGACGCGCGGGTGGCTCAAGTCGACGACGTGTATGAGCAGATCGGCTTCGCTTACTTCTTCGAGCGTAGCTTTGAACGACTCGATCAACGTGTGCGGCAGGTTCCGCAGAAACCCAACCGTGTCGGTGAGCAACATCCGTTGCTTATTCGGCAGCGTGAAACTCCGCGTCGTCGGATCCAGCGTCGCAAAAAGGCGATTCACCGCGAGCACCTCTGCTCCGGTCAGAAGATTCAGCAGCGTCGACTTTCCGGCGTTCGTGTAGCCGACCACGGCGGCGACTGGCCATTGATGCCGACGCCGACCTTCGCGCTGGACCGAGCGCACTTTGCGGACGCCTTCGAGCTCGCGTTCGAGTTTCGCGATTCGCTCCTGCACCCGTCGCCGATCAACTTCGAGCTGCGTCTCCCCGGGACCGCGCGTGCCGATGCCGCCGCTCTGCCGCGACAGGTGCGTCCACATCCGTGTGAGCCGCGGAAGCAGGTAATGCAATTGCGCGAGCTCGATCTGCAACCGCCCTTCCCGGCTGCGCGCGCGTTGCGCGAAGATGTCGAGAATCAGCTGGGTGCGATCGAGCACCTTTCGCTGGAAGAGATGCTCAAGATTCCGGCCCTGCGCCGGCGAAAGCTCGTTATCGAAAATAACCGACGTGACCTGCTGCGTTTGGAAGGAATGCTTGATCAGCTCAGCCTTTCCCTTGCCGATATAATAAGGAGCCGTCGGGCGATCGAGACGCTGCGTGACGGTATCGACGACTTCAGCGCCAGCCGAGTTAACCAGCTCGCGCAGTTCCGCCATCGAGTCGCGCAGCTCCCATTTCGAGACGCCATCCAGCTCGAGGCCGACCAGCACGGCGCGCTCCTGTTTTCGCTGCTGCTGGACTTCGATCATTCTCGCTCCGCGCAGGAGAGACGCGCCTGGCGCGTGATCAATTCGATGGCATCTGACGAGCCGCAGCGGGAAAGATTCAGCGGCTCGAAATTAGTTTGCCGGCTAAACCAGGTCAATTGTCTTTTGGCATAACGCCGGCTCGCCTGCTGAATGCGCGCGATGCATTCAGGCTGCGAAATTTTGCCGCTGATCAGCTCGCGGATCTCAGTTAATCCCAACGTTTTCGCCGCCGTCGCACTCATCTTTCCAACGTCGGCCACCTCTTCGACGACGCCGTTTGCGAACATGGTTTCCACTCGTCCATCAATACGCCCGTAAAGCTCCGCGCGGTCGCGGAGAAGGAAAACACCGCGCGGCTCGATCGCCGGCGCCTTCTGTTGTCGTAGCTCGGATGCGGGCCTTCCGGTCAGCACACAGATCTCGACCGCCCGGACGATGCGATGCTTGTTCTTCGGATCGATCGAGCGTGCAGTTTCGGGATCAAGTTGCGCCAGCTGCACGAGCAACTCGGCGACCGAAAGTCCGCTGAGATTCTCGCGCAGCGCAGCGTTCGCCGCGGGAAGAGCCGACAGGCCATGCGTGAGGGCGCGCACATACAGACCGCTCCCGCCGACGACGAATGCCTGTTTGCCACGCGAGATCACATCGTTGATCGCGCGGATGGCGAGCCGGCGGAACCGGCCTGCGTCCATCGGCTTCGCGAGAGGTATCAAACCGACCAGGTGGTGCGGGACTTTGTTCCGCGTCGCGTCATCGGGCTTCGCAGTCAGTAGGCCGAGCCCGGTATAGATCTGGAAGGCATCGGCGCTGATGATTTCGCCGTTGCAAGCCGAAGCGACATCGGCAGCAATCTCGGATTTACCAACAGCTGTAGGGCCGACAATGAAGAAGACGTTTTCCATCTACGAACGCCCCGTCGGTCAATCAACCCACAGCTAATACGGCTTGCCGAGCCGGATGTTCCCCCTGCCTGTTCGGAGGGTAAACAAAACGTCGCTGCCGCCGCCCAGCGCGATCTGCATATTTTGCACATCTTCGCCGCGCTGCTCGTCCGGCACGAGGTAGTTTCGCACGTGACCGCTCTGCGTCGCGGCGTCGATGCGCAACGCAGCGCTCGGAGGAAACTGGAGCGATATATCTCCTTCACGAACATTGGCCAGCAACGAAAAGACGAGGTCTTCCCACCAGTCGTAAGAAACGTCGACGCCGCCGGCGCCGAGCGAGACCTGCATCGGTGCGTAGCAGCTTTTCAGGCTAATCAGACCACGCGTGAGCTGCACATCGATGGACGGGCCGCGCAGCCCGTGCACCTGAATTTCGCCCTGCGATAATTCCACCTTCGTGATGCAATTCTCCGGCACCAGGATCGTGTACTCGACAGTCCCGGAGCGGTCCGCGAGCAACCCTTCCGGCGCTGGCGGGTAAAACGTATCGATTGTCATGGCATCGCCTTCGAGCGACACATTCGCTTTAATCTGCTGCACCCGTTCCTTCGTGAAGGCGCGCTTATACGCCTTCACCTTGATCTCGCCCGCCTCGGAGCCGTAGACGAAAACCCGTCCGTCCGTGTTGTGCACCGTCAGCGTCGGATTTGCTCCGACCTGGTAAGTCGCCTCGGTCGTCTCTTCCTCAACTCCGCCCGCACGCGCGGCTGCGGAAGCTATTAGTAGAATTGAGCACGCCACGCCGGCGGCTTTGCTAATCATGCCGCAACGCTAGCATGGGATCGACGTTCATGGCGCGCCGCGCCGGCAGATACGTCGCGACGAGGCCTGCTATCAGGAGCAGACACACGACTCCGGCATACGTCGTGAGATCCGCCGCGCCAACGCCGAACAACAATGTCGCGAGCACGCGTGTCGCTGCGACTGCAGTCACCAGGCCGGCTCCGATCCCGAGGGCGACCAGCGTAAAGCTCTGCCGCAAAACCAGCCGCAGCATGTCGCCGCGTTGCGCTCCGAGCGCCATCCGGATGCCAAGCTCCGTCGTCCGCTGCGCGGTGATGAACGAGACGATTCCGTAGAGCCCTACGACCGCGAGCGCGAGGGCGGCGCCCGCAAACACAGCTAGCATCAACATGCTGAAGCGGCGACTGTCGAGCGACGCGGAAACGATCTCGCGCAGCGTTCGAAACTCGGCTGGCATGTCCGGATTCAAAGCGCGGGCTTCTCGCCGCATCGCGCTGGTCAAAGCGGCCGCGTCGCCCTGACCACGGACCACAATGCAGAACTGCGCCATCGCAGCGCGCCGCTGGAAATAATTCGCATAGACCATCGGACGCGGCTCCTCATCCAGACGCTCGGCTCGCACATCTCCGACTACGCCCACGACGGTGAGCAGACGAAGGTCGCCATCCATATTGCCAAATTGAATCTGTCGGCCCAGCGGATCTTCGTTCGGCCAATAACGACGCGCGAGTGATTCGCTGATCACCACGACATGTGGCGCATCCGGACCGTCCGATTCTTGAAAAAACCGCCCGTGGATTAGCGGAATACCCATCGCCGTGAAGTAGCCGGCACTCGCCACGCGATACTCGGCATCACCAGTTTTCCCCGTGCCGGCAAGAGCGTGCTGCTGCTTCTCCAACGCGGCCATTGTCTCCGCCGGCTTCGAGCCGTCCTCGATGATGAAGGTTCCATTGCCGCCTCCGGGACTCATCGGCAACGAGCTGATGCCTCCGACTGCCGTAACACCCGGTAACGCCTGCAGACGCTCGATTAGCTCATGGTAAAGCTGCGCCACCCTTCGCTGAGGCTGCGCGGATGCCGGTTCGGCGCCTTGCAAAAGCGTCATCGCAACGGCGCTCTCCGTTTGAAAACCGGGGTCTACCGCCATCAACCGTTGAAAGCTTCGCCCCAACAAGCCTGCGCCGACGAGCAGCAGGAGTGTGAGCGCGACCTGCGACACGACCAGGCAACTGCGGACCCGAGAACTCGAGCGACCAGCCGATTTCCCGCGCCCACCGCTTTGCAGATCTCCCTGCGATCGCCGATGCGACGACGCCACCGCGGCGACAAGGCCCAGGGCCAATCCTGTGATCGCCGAAATCGCGAGAGTAAACAGAAGGACGCTTAGGTTCACTCCGATCGCGCCGACCCTCGGCAGATTTCCTCGATACGCCCCGACGATTAGATCAACACCCCAGATGGCGAGAACCACTCCCAGCGCGCCGCCAGCCGCGGTGAGCAAAAGTGTTTCTGCGAGGCACTGTCGCGTTAGCTGCCAACGAGATGCGCCGAGCGCAACGCGGACGGCCATCTCCTGGCGCCGCATGGTCGCACGGACGAGAAGGAGATTCGCCACATTCGAGCAAGCGATCAGCAACAACAGAGCGACCGCTCCGCCGACGACGAGCAAGATTCCCCGGATGTCTTTGACGAGTCGTTCCCGCAACTGAGAAATGCTGAAGCTCACTGCATCAGTTTCGTTGCCGTGTTCCGCTTTGAGCTGATGGCCAATCGCGCTCGCTTCCGCGCGGGCCTGGTCGAGGGACACGCCGGGGTTTAGCCGCCCGGCAACGCGCCAATTATGCGCGGTGCGCGAAGGCACCGGCGGGTAAATCTCGGCGGGCACCCAAACATCGGCGCCCGGAGGAAATTCCATCCCATCGGGTAAGACGCCAGCGACCGTAAAACTTCGATTCTCTAGCCGAAGGACTGTGCCTTCGAGACTTGGTCGCCCTTCCAGGTAACGTCTCCAAAATTTCGCGCTAACGACCACTGCTTCCCTATTCTCTCCGACCGCGTCCGGAGAAAACAGATGCCCGAACTGCGGAGTTACGCCGAGCACGCGAAAAAAATCGGCCGATGCCATGCAAACGTCCGTGCGCACTGGCTCACTGCCGCCGGAAACCGCCTCAGGCCCGGAGCCATAGCGCGCGAGCGCTTCGAAGCTGTGACTGCGCGCCCGCAGGTCATCAAAGTTCGGGTCCGCGAACGCCATCCCGTGGCCTTTTTCGTCGAGCTCGCGTAGTTCGACGATCCGCTCCGGCTGTGGGAACGGAAGCGGCCGCAGCAGGACAGCGTCAACCACGCTAAAGATCGACGTCGACGCGCCAATCCCAAGCGCGAGCGTCAAGATCGCAACGACCGAGAATCCCGGGCGTTTAGCTAACGAACGGGCCGCGAGCCGTATTTCCTGCAGCGAATCGCCGATCACGGTTCCCTTCGTGTTCTATGAGGTGATAAACCCATCGCGCAGCTCGATCACGCGATTGCCGTAGCTCGCATTCTTATCCGAATGCGTGACCTGAATGATCGTCGTGCCTCCGCTGTTCAAGCGCTTGAACAGCTCCATGATCTCCTCGCCCTGGCTTGAATGAAGATTCCCGGTCGGCTCATCCGCGAGCAGTAGTTTCGGGTTCGAAATGATCGCGCGCGCGACGCCGACGAGTTGCTGCTGGCCACCGGAAAGCCGGCGTGGGTAAAGGTCCTTCTTTCCGACGATGTGAAACCGATCCAGCGTGTCCGCGACGTGCGCGGCGCGATCGCT
>JALYXP010000280.1 GCA_030947045.1 Verrucomicrobiota bacterium
CATTGGATTTGAGAGTGCCAAGATCCAGTTCACTCAGCCTCGGCGGAAGCGGGGGATCACGAAGAATAACTTCTACACTTTGTACGACCTGGCTATGCTGGGACTTACGAGTCACTCAAAGGTTCCGTTGCGCCTGGCTGCAATGCTGGGCTTTGCCATGTCCCTGCTCAGCCTGCTTGTCGCAATGGGGTATCTCGCGGCGAAGCTGATTTTTTGGTACAGCTTCCCCGTCGGCCTGGCGCCGCTTATCATTGGCTTGTTCCTGTTTTCCTCCATTCAGCTGCTATTTATCGGCATCCTTGGGGAGTACATCGGAGCGATCCACACCCAGATTCTGCATCGACCGCTGGTGGTCGAGAAGGATCGGATCAACTTCTGAGCAGACGCCAGATTAATTTCGTTCTCCGAGGCCTCTTCTCGGTCGGATTGTTGGCTTTCATCTTGCGGAAAGTCAACTGGGGTAGCCTCGCGGTAATACTTAGCCGGCTCGACCTGAGATGGGCTGGCCTCGGTTTTACTTCGACAGCGGTTTTGATTGCCTCGCTCGCGCTCCGCTGGCAGATTTTCCTCCGCCAACAGCGCATCGTTCTCCCTTTTCGAACTACCTTCGCGTTGACTTGGGCGGGTCAGTTCTTCAACTCGCTTCTGCCGGGTAGCACAGGAGGCGACGTGATTAAGATACTCTCTGTCTGCCGCTTGGCGCCAGACCGCAAACCGGCCGCTACCTCAACTGTCCTGGTAGACCGCTTTACTGCCCTGGTTGCTCTTGCCGTGCTGGCGGGAGTTGCGCTGCTTACATATCCGGGCCCGGTCATGGGCTTGATCACTGATCGGATCAGCCTCCGAAATTCAGTCATCGCAGTACTGGCTGGCGGAGTTCTGACTGGAGCGGTAGCGATCGGACTAGCCCGGTTTCTTCGCGGCTCGAGAATTGTGGACGTGATTGTCCGCGTAGCAACTGCGATGCGAGCTAATCTTGTTCTTTCCCCAAAGATCGCGTTCGCGGGCATTCTGGCTTTCGAAATCCACCTGTGGAATTTTCTAACAGTGTTTCTTTATGCCAGAGCTTTGGGCATCCCGATCAGCTTCGGCGAGGTGCTGCTAATGATGCCAGTGATCCTCTTCATCGTTCTAGTTCCCGTTACGATCAATGGCCATGGGTTACGGGAATTGCTCCTTATCGCCTATTTCACGCGGATGGGAATGGCTACGCAAGCGGCCACTGCAAATCCGCAGGAAACAGCCGTCGCGCTGTCCCTGCTGGTGGTGGCAAACGACCTTCTGTGGAGCCTGCCCGGGGGTTTGTTTTACCTGCTGCGATTTAGTTCGCGCAACGAACCTGGTGTAGGAGACAGCGGTAGAACGATTGCTATCTAATAAACTACTCTTCGCGAGAAAGCTCGCCGCCAGGGGTGAGGCGGAAGTTTAGGATAGCAAAGGCTAGCTTCCGCGGATCCTCGTTCGGAGCGGGAACCGATGGACGATCGCTACTGAAGTCGATAGAAGTTCGGCCGGGAGAAAGGTTAAGGGTGAGATTGACCTGGCGAGGAGCGTCGAAAGGATTGACCTGCTCCTGAAAAAGCTTCCGGCCATTTTGTTTGATCGTAACCTGTCGGGCGGACTGTGCCGTCAGCTCAAAGCTGACAACGACTTTCTCTGGCAGACCGCTGCTATTGGAGAGCGTCAATGTTGCGTCACCTGAGCTCCATCGACGGTTACGAAACTCGTCACCTTCTAGGTTAAACCAGCCTTGGCCGAACTGCGGTGGCAGTTCAGGATGTCGAGCAGGGTTTAATTCAATACAGACAAGGTCTGGCGACTCAGCTAGGATGCGCTTTCGGCCGCTCGCGGCAAGCTCACTGAGGAGGGCAGCTGCGCCATTGGGATAGGCCTGCCGATTAACGATCAGCGCCGAGAAGCCATAGACTTCCAGGTTACTTGCCAGCCGGGCTGCGCTAAATTGCTCGTTGTCGTGTTGCCAACCATCGCGATGGCCCGACTTGTTATCGCCAAACGAAAACCGTAAGGCGGTCGAATGCAGGTAAGGCCTAAAGTGGTCATACTCTGTCACCTGTCCTACCGGCCTACCTTCGGGAAAATCAATCACCGGCAACTGAAACACCATGGCATTGTTCGCAAGCTTTGACTCGAATGTTTGAGTGAATTGCTGATCCGCTTCAAAGATTTTACGGCTGGCCATCTCCAGTGCCGCTCGCCGCGGTGGAACCTGGTCGTAAATGCCGAGCAGCAGAAGCGCGGCAGATAACGCTATAACCGCTCCCCGCCGCCAGTTTTGTGCCGAAAGACTTAGCTCTTTAACGAGGAATAGGAGGGCAACGGCGAGAATTACGATGCTGAAGCGGTTGGTAGCGCGGAATAGAAAAATCTGCGCGAGCCCGGCGAGAAGGGTGAGGCCGCCGACCATTGCATAGCAGACAACCCAAAGAAGCGCCCAGAAGTGAAGCGGAACCTCCGCTGGTTTGGGGCTGACCACTGCGCTGACCGATCGAGCGCAAAGAAGAACCAGGCCAGCGATAGCAGCAAATCCCAGGTAAGGCGACCCCGCTTCTCCGAGAAACATCGCCTGTCTATAATACACGCTTTGTGCCCATTGTTCGAAGCCGGCCAGCGAATGAGTGGCTGGAACAAAAAGCTCCACTGGCTTCAGAGCCCAGAGTTCTATGTCTCGGAGCGACCGCAATACACCCTCAGAGGGGTAGCCGTTAATCAGCCAGTCCCGGAGCGTGTCAAAATTGGCAAAAGCCGTAGTAGCAATGAGAACGCCTGCGGTAAAAAAGGCCGGGGCAGCGGCACGACAACTACGAGCGGAGAAAATGCGAAGCAGTCCTACACCGACGAGAAACTGCAGGAAGAAGAACGAATAGTATGGGCTTTGTAGCGCAAAAGCAGCAGCGACTGCGAGGCAGAAGCCTGTCTGCTTTCGATGGGCAAAAGGATCTTCTCGGCGAAGCAGCAACCAGGCGACAACTAGACCCAAGGGAACATGCCAATAGAAGACAAGCGAAAGGTGGGGGAGGCCGCGCCAAAAAGCGAAATGGCTGAGTGAAAACAGCGCCGCGCCCATCGCGGCAAGGAACCGCCGATACAAAAAGAAGCGGCAGACAAAGTAAAAAGAAAATCCTGATAAAAGGTGGGCGAAGAGCAATGTCAGATTCGACCCAAGGAAGAGGCCAAAGCATTTCGCCAGGAAAACCCATAAACAGGCAATGCCCTCCTCACTCGTCGGCCAAGTATTCCAGTCCGCGCGCAAAGGTGCGCCAAAGCTGACAGGTTGCTTATCGAAAAAACTGATTTCGGAGTTGACCCATGCTTTGACGAACGACATTCCCCAAAGCGCGTCGCTACTAAAGGCTCGCTCCAGCGAGGAGCGGGGCTCAGAATAGGCGACCGGGTAGGTCCAAGCCTTTGGCGTCCATAGTCCGTAGTGGATGCAGAAGGTAAAGATGATGACTGCGGCGAGTGATAACGGAGCTATCCAGTCCGCGAGACGCTGGCTACTTACGCGGAGGCACGCTGCGGTAGTAGCGGAAACTGCGTCGACTGAGGAATTGGGAGTCACGGATGATCAGGCGGCGCCGCTGAATGCCTGGCCGACCTTGCAATAAGCTGCTTCGACGGCGTTCCAGGTGTAGCGCTCGCGCACATACTGCTGGCCCTGCTTGCCCAGTTGCTGCCGCGTCGTGCCTTCGGTCACTGCAAAGATGGCGCACCATTCGGTGTAGCTTTCATACCAGAGGCCGCCATTCGATTCCCGGCAGTGGCCCACCAGCACTTCGGAGGCGGCGCTTACAACCGCGGGAAGACCAACGGCCCAGCCCTCCAATAAGGAAAGACTAAGACTCTCGTGAGGTGACGGTGCCACGAGCCAGTCCGCGGCGGCCATCGCATCCCACTTTTCCTGAATTGAGACAACGCCGAGGTAGACAATGTCGTTGTGGAAAGGGACCGGCATAATCTCCGGCCCAATGACCACAAGCTGATAATCTATTCTGCCTTCCGATCGTGCCTGCTGATAATAAGTAAACAGGCAGTCGCAACCTTTGGCGGCATCGACTCGACCAACGTAAAGTAGGAAAGGCTGTTGCAGGTTATATTTTGCTCGAAAATCTTCTGGTCGAGAGTGTGCAGGCGCATCGACTCCCGTGCCAATAACTGGACCGTTCAACGGGAGCTCCGGGAACCGCTGCTCCAGGAAATATTTCTCCTCCCGCGTCTGAAAGATAAAGCCAGCGGGGAGGGCGAAGAAGGTGTTCCACAAATTAAGGTGGATGGTCCATTCGTCGTGTCCAAGTGGAGCGAGCCACGCTTTGTCGGCGACTTTTGGCAGACCGAAGTAGGTCGCCGCGTAGAGATAGCCAAAAAAAACGAAGGCTGCGTAACTGCTGGAGGACTCATCTATGAATTTGACGAGCGAGGGCGCATCCGGACCTTGGGCGCGCATCCACTTCTCCTGTTCGTCCAGAGTCGTAGTGCCGTTGGGCGCGGCGAGCTGCGCAGATAGCTGGTCAAACAGTTGCCGGTCGCGCTCCTTCTCCACCGGGAACCGCCGGACGGCGACGTCGCCGATTTTCCCAATGCCGGAAGGGAAGTGATTAGCCCAAGTGGTGTAGTCCAGCGCGCAGGTGGTGAGGATTTCGACCTGCCAGTATTTGCTCATGTGCTGAGCAACCTGCAGGCAGAGACTTTCCGCGCCGCCTACGACCTCGACTCCGCAGCGCTGGACGACAAAAGCAACTTTCATCGAGTTGCCCCGGCCAGTTCTCTGGTGCGGGAAGAGAGCGGGGACGGAGTCGACACTGATGGGATAGTATTGCTAAAGGAAGTGCCAACGAGTTCGGAGAGCATCTTATCCAAGGCAGGCTCAACTGCAGAAGAGGTAAAGGCAATTCGCCGGCCCCGTTGAGCAGCAATCAAGCTCGCCCGCGTTTCTGGCTCGTGTGTTAACACGTAAGCCAAGGCAGCCACCTCATCACTGTTGTTCTTGTCTTGGAAGGTGAGGGCGGCGTCCCCCAAAGTTTCCGGAATAGCAGAGGCTGCGAAAGCAAGCACTGGCAAATCGAACCACATTGCCTCTATCAGGGGAGCACCGAAGCCTTCATGCTCCGACATCGACCAAAACAGATCCGCCGACCGGTAGTAAGCGTGCAGCTGTGCGGTAGTAACGCTGCCCGGCATTTCCACTGTCTCAGCGATGGCAAGCTCCCTGATGAGCGACTGCAGGTGCAGGAAAAACGGATCTGTCGGGTTGAAATCACCCACGAGAATCAACCGCGCTGTTTGGTCGAGTAAACGATAGCGAGCAAAGCTAACGATAAGATCGTCCTGCTTTTTGTTCGGCGTCATTCGGCCAACGAAAAGAATGTTAGTTCGGCCGTCCAGTAAGCGCGCCATGGTGGCTGCATCCGGTCGGAGTGACCATTTGGAGGGTTCGACCACGAGAGGTAGCAGGTGGGGCGAACGGAAGCCAGCGGCGGATAGTTCGTCGCAGTTGTAACGGGAAACGCCGTAAGAAAAATGAAATTGCGATGCAAGCTGAAGCAGTTCACGGCGGCCTTGTCGTAACAGCTCAGCGAAATCCGGTCGCCACGGATCGAAAAACTCCGGCGGAGTTATGTTGTGATAGATCAGTGCCTTAGGTCCCGAGAAAGCTGAGAGCTGCGCGGGTAAATCAGATCCGATGCTGTGATGATAAAGAGCAGCAGAGGTTTCACTGAAGGCGGCCCGATTAACTGGCTCGCACTGCGAAGACATCCGGGCGTCCGCATGATGAACGAAGATGGTGGAATTTATACCCTGGGCCCGAACCCGATCTCGAATGAAGAGCGCATGCTCAGAAATAGCGTCGCCGTAGGTTAAATTTGGTAGAAACTGGTTCACGGGTCCGGAGGCTTGCGGAATCTCGTAACGGGGACCTGGAGCAGGGGTGATAAAAGCCTGCTCGTAGCGCTGCATTACTGAATTCCAGTCCGCTATTCGTCGGGCATACTTTTCCCCTCTTTCGCCCAATAACTCCAAGTCAGCGGGTGGCGTCCGATCAAGTTGGGCAAAAAGGGCGGCCCATTCCAGCTCGTTTGCCGCACAAAATCCTCCGCCAGCTTCCTGGACGGCGGTGGCGGTGGCAAGACATTGGCCATGAACCAGCACTGGCTTCCTAGCCAGCCAGGCTTCCATCATGGCGCGGGAAAAGCTCTCGTTTGTGCTCGGCTGAACCAAGCCTAAACAGCGTCTAAGGAGAGTAGTTTTTTGTTCCTCCGTCACTACTCCGAGATCAAGGACGTGTGAGATGTCGGTGTCCGGCAAACTGCCATGACCAGCCAGCAGCAAATAAAGGTCTGAATTGGGGCGAGCAGCGCGAAAGCGTGCAAAGGCGCGCAGAAGGAGCCCCACATTCTTACCAATTTCCTTACGCCCCAAGTAGAGAATAAAGCGAGTAGGCACTGAAGTCGCCAGCCCTCGCTGATAAGACTGATTGGCCATAGGAGCTGCATCTTCAACGCCTTCGCCAATCACCGTCGACTTAGGCAAAATGGCGGGGCCGAAGAGGCGCATTGCCAACTCCATTTCTCCGCTGCTGTTAAAGAAAAGCCTTCCACATTGATGGAAGGCATCGGCTATCTCGGGAAGATAGGCGTAGGCTTCGTCGTGTAGACAAGGCTGGAGGGTGGCGTCCGCGCCCAGCAGACTGATTGCCTCCACGATAATGCCATAGAGATAGGGGAGAAGCAGAAATTGGTCGTAGGAGGATCGTTGCGCGGAGAGGTGACGCAGGAGTAAAGGTGCCTTAATCAGCTCGGTGAGCCAAATGTGGGATTCCTCGGGCAACACCGGAGAGACTCCCGGCCGCAAGCTGCCTGGCTCGCACGAGCAAAGTTTGCCGCAGACGAGGTCGAAAGTGGCTCGGTCGCGAGGCTCCACTGGAAAACGTGTGACGGTGAAGCCTTCCGGTTCGCAAACTGATCCCGCGGGGAGGTGGTTGGTAGCCCAATCTTCGTGAAATGAGAGACAGCAGGTGGTGAGGACCTCGACGTTATGGCCGCGGGCAGCGAGGCGAGTGGCTATCTGCCACGCCTGCTGCTCCGCTCCTCCCTTTAAATCACGGCCAAACCAAGGGGTGACGAGCGCGAGCTTCATTCTCTCGCCTTTTTCGCAGTGACGCCGAAATCCTGCGAACCAAAGAGTCTATCATCCAGGTAGGAAGAGACTGAATCGACGCGACTGAAGGGACTGCCTTCCGAGGGTGAAAGGTAGTGCAGCTCCACTTCGACGAAGCCGACCAGCTTTAGCATTAACTCCGCTGTCTCCGGGTAGACCGGATTCCGATGAGTGGGGTCGAGGTAGAAAGTTGAAGCTCCTACGACAAGGTTCTTACAGTTAGGAGACTCAAAGATCGCGAGGCCGCCTGGAGCAAGGACGCGCAGAACCTCTGCCGTCAGGTTCATTAGGATGGGGAAGGGCAAGTGCTCGATGATATGGAAACCAGAGACAGTGCCGATGCTACCCGAAGCTAACGAGCGAAGATGAGCCAAGGCGTCTACCTGCAACACAGCAAGGCCCCGCGCGACGCAGTGAGCCTGCATAAGAGCGTTCGTGTCCACACCGCGGGCGTTCAAGCCGTGATCCCGTAGCAGTTCGAGCCATTCGCCGCGACCGCAACCCAGATCCAGCAGTGGTCGATCCGTTGTCACGGCGGCAGAAGCTTGGACCAGCGGCAGGTAATGCTCGAGCCGCGCCCGGATGGCTTCCCTCGTGCCACGAAAACGATCTTCGAAACTGACGTAGAACGAATCCAACATGCCAGCCGGCGCATCGGAGGAGACGAGCGACGGCGAACCGTTCTCCTCGTCCGTAGCCGACGCGAGCCCACTCAGACGCTGAAGAGCGCTGCGGTAGTAGGAGAGTTCGCCTTTAATGAAGCTAGAATCGCTGGTCAGGCGGGCGTCGAGCTGAGAGACCGAACGTCTTAGATCATCCGCAGCTTTCGCCTGTTCCTGTAGCTCCTGGACGTTCAAGTGGAGGGGAGGCAGGATCTCCCCCGCCGTTCGCATCCAGGCGACATCGCCCGCGCGCGCCACCATCAAAGCGCGGATTGCCTGGTCCTGAACGATGACGCGCTCAGCCAGTTCGCTGGCACTACGGGCCAGGGCGGTGACTGCCTCGAGCAGGCGCTGATTGTAGGAACGCTGGCGGCGAAACAGTTTGCGGAGAGGCTTCGGCAGCCAGCGTGGTCCATCGTTGGCCTCGGCCGCCCGTCGGAGCTGGTCGAGCGTTTTTGATGCGTTGAATTTGGTGCCTGCGGGAGTAGGCGAGGTCGGCACGGGCAGACTCGCGACCGGCGGCAGGTGAAAGAAATGACGTGACGGCGTAGCTTGCCCGATGGTCAACGGGATTTCTTTCAGTCTCCGCGCCTCCGCACGCACCTTTTCCATGAGCGCAGTTGCGTCAATTGCCGCTACCTTCGTTGCAATCATAGGCGCGACAGTGATTCGCTCGATAACAGCTGCAATTCAAATTTCGCTCGGGAGCTTCAGCCGCTGAAAGTGTGCACCGCGTTGGAATCGAACCAACAACCCAGTGATTAAGAGTCACTTGCTCTGCCAATTGAGCTAGCGGTGCGTTTGCTCGTCGCGACGCAAATGACAGTCAGAGTCTTCCACCCACACGATCAGATCGATGGACGACGGATCATGGAGACGAACTCCTCCGGCAAATTTGCCTCGCGAAGGACGGGAAATTACCCAACCGCGTTCGCTGCACAACGCGGAAGTTCCAGCGGCGTTTGAAAGGAAGAGGAAGGCCCGACCTCGTCGCAATCTGAACACAACCGTTCCGGCCGTGAAGGATTGGACCAGCGTCATGGAGCATCCGCGAGCGAATGAATTCTCCGGATGGCGCTGGTCGCTGAGTCTTCTGCCAAGAGGAGACCGCGTGTTAGCGGTCGTTGCGCCGGCACATTTTGTACGTTTCGGTGCGCGGTTAATGCGAGCGATCCACCTCGCGATTGCGGTAGGCGCGCTTCTGGCGGCTTACTGCTCGAACACATTTCGATGGCAGCCACGCTGATCGTCCGAACGGCACTTCTGATGTCGGGTTCACTTCGTGTCGGCCGGGCAATCGCATTCTGCGCATCAGCAACAGGTGAGGGAGCGACCGCCCGTGACGCCTTGCGCAAGTAAGAAGCGCCGCGGGAGCGACCGCGTGAGACATGGGCCGCGCCACTGGGGAGGAGCGGAAAAGAACGTGATCGGGCTGCGGTCGCTGCGCAGTTTCGCGAGCCGCAAAAGCTCAGCGGGGGCCGAGCCTTCTCTCGTAAGCAGCTAACTGTCCCGATTTGCCGCAGCCTGCAGACGGAGCCTCGCCCGTTGTCACGCTGCGCTACATCTCGAAGGCCAGCGGCTGCATGCTGCACGATTGACCATGGT
>JALYXP010000293.1 GCA_030947045.1 Verrucomicrobiota bacterium
AGAAGGATCGTTGTTGGGTCAATGCGCGGCGGTGTGCAGCGCAGTCTTATGATAGGTCACAAGGCGAAATCCCCAGTCAATCAAAGTGGCGACTTCCGGATCGGTCGTCTTCTTGAAGTTCAGGAACTTAACGATCTTTTGCTTTAGCTCGTTCTGCTCGCCGGCGTCGTCGAGAATCTCAAAGATCTGCATCGAGAGGAGCCAGTCCTGCGCGTGCTCAGCTTGTTGCGTTTCCCAAATTTCGCCGAGCCGCTCGTAGCCAATCTTGCGGTCGCGGATGTCACGCACCTGAGCGTAGAGGTTCTCCAGCTTGCGGCGCTTCGCATCGGAGGGCGACTTGATCGTGCGTTCGCGCGGGATTAACGCCACCTGATTGTAGGCGTCTTTGTCGGCCGCGCCGTTGAAGACCGAACCGATGCGTTCACCGACCGCCATGTCGAACGTGCCCCACGCGGGTTCGAACAAAATCCGCTCGCCATGTTTCACGGTGCAGTCCCCGAAGCTGATGACCAGCAATCGACCATCGCGCACGAGGATATGGCTGACCTTACCGGAAACGACCACGCCACTAACAAATTCGATACGGGCCGTTTCGCCCACGCGGAGGCCGAATGCGCCGAGGTCTGCTTCGTTGAGAAGCTCCGGTGCTTTTTCCGCCCCGCTCCACCGACCGATAGGCGAACCGAAACCCTCCGCGTGGTAATCGCGGCCGTGCCCGGCCAGCTCTTTGTCCGCAAATGCTAGCGCTGTCGGCCCGGTCGTCCGGATGTAAATAGGTGTCCCGCCGTCCGTGAGAACTTCGGTGAATGTCCCCGAGACCTGTAACCCGGATGAGTATTCGCAGGTCGTCGTGTTACGGCAATCAATCGCCTTATTGATCCCTTCGAGGCCGCCGACGCGAAATGCCATCCGGCTCGCAAACTCTTCCAGGACGCGGCCGAGCTGCTCGAAATCTTCCGTCACAAAAAGCTGTGGCTGCTTCGTCGTGATATCGAACGCGGTATCCTGCGCGTTAAGCGCATAGGCGATCTTCTTCACCCGCGGTTCAAGGCAGCTGACCGATTCGCCGATCGAGGAAAGCAGGCCGGCGCCGTAGATCTTCGGATTCTCGAGCGAGCCGATGAGTCCATATTCGACCGTCCACCAATGCAGCCGCGAGAGCAGCGCCATCTCGGATGGATCACCAAGATCAGCCTGTCGTTGCTCGACCAGCTTGGTCGCGCGATCGAGCTCTTCTGCATTCGGATTCGGCTGCTCTTTCAAGATCGAGAGGTGCCGAATCGCTTCGTAGAGCTCGAAGTCTTTCTTCGAAGACATCGCCTTCGCGCCGACTTCGCCGAAACGCTGGAGGTAATCCGCGTATTCGCGATCCACGATAATCGGCGCGTGCCCCGCGGCTTCATGCACAATATCAGGCGCCGGCGTGTATTCGATGTGATTGATCTGGCGCATATCGCACGCGATCACGAGCACGCGATACGCCTGAAATTCCATGAACGCTGCCGGCGGAATAAAGCCATCGACGGCCACCGCGCCCCAGCCGATCTTAGCGAGGATTTCATTCATTTCCTCGATGCGCGGAATGCGGTCGAAAGAGATGCCGGTCTCGAGCAAGCCTTGGAAGTAAAGCTTGTGCGCGTACTCCTTCAGGAAAAACATGTTCTGGCGCATGATGAAACGCCAGACTGCGTGATCGATCGACGTGTAATCATCGTAGCGCTGGTCGACAGCGAACTGCAGAAGATGTTTCGGGAGTGCGGCGACGGCCGCGTTGCTGGTCGAGATGCCGTTGGAATTCATGTGGAAAGACGCTGCCGCGACGGAGTTTAAAATATGATCGAATCAGTGCGGAGCAAGCGCGTTCCACCGTCATCCCGAGCAAAGTCGAGGGACCCCGTCGCCTTCACGATTCGCGTCGCATCAGCGTTGCTCGGCTCCGCTCCCTTGCGCTCGGAATGACAATGGCGACCCTGCCGAAAACCGCGCGTCCGTCGATCGCGCGACGCCCATGGCTCTGGCTCAACATGGTCTGCCTCGATGCCCCGCTCGTCGCGATCGCCTGGCAATGGCTCTTCGCGCGCGCGGTTGACCTGCCGCTCCGTGCCGCCAGCATCGGCGCGCTGTTTTTGACCGCATGGTTAATTTATCTCGCTGATCGGTTAGCCGACACTTTTAAGCTCGACCTCTCGCGTGAAGCATCGCTGCGACATCAATTCTGCGCTCGGCATCGGCGTTTCTGGATTGCTTTGATGGTCGTGCTGACCGCGTGCGACGCCTGGCTGCTCTCACGTCACCTCGATCAGCGTGTGATGAGATTCGGCGGTATCGTGGGCGCGTCGGCCCTCGCTTATTTCCTGGTCAATTACGCGGCCGGTCGCGTGTGGCGGTGGCTACCGTTGAAAGAGGTTACGATCGGTTCGCTCTTCGCAGCCGGAACCGTGACGGCGTTACTGCCGCAGGCAGACTCGAGCGACGCGCCGCTGCGTTTAACGATGATTCTTTTCGCAATGTTGTGCGCTT
>JALYXP010000314.1 GCA_030947045.1 Verrucomicrobiota bacterium
CTGCCTCTTCCACGCGCCCGCGGAGGACAAGGCAGAGCCGGATTTCCGCGAAGCATTCTTAACGGAGCTAGCCGCCACTCCGTCCGGAACCTTCGACTGCAAAGGCTTTGTGTTTCCGCGCGTCAGCTTCGTGGATCTCACATTCAACACCGCAGTCGATTTTCGCGCGGCGACGTTTACCGGCCCTGTCGATTTTCGGAACGCGCAGTTCCTTTCGCAGGCGGACTTCCACACAGCCGTATTCCGATCAAACGCCAATTTTTTCAACGTGCTGTTTCGGACGAATGTGCGGTTCCTCGGAACACGTTTCGCAGGCCGCGCAATTTTCAACGGGAGTAAGTTTTGCGGCCGCAGTACGTTTCACGGCTGCAAGTTCGAAGACTTCGCCGCTTTTCAAGCAGGGAAGTTCAACTGGCACCTGACCTTTCAGTCGAATGAGTTTGTTCAGGATGCGGATTTCCGAAGTGCGATCTTCTATGATGGCGTTGATTTCTGGCAGACCATCTTTCGGCGTCGCGCAAATTTCGATGGTGCACGCTTCCATGGGGAAGTGCGGTTCATCGAAACCCACTTGGAATTTCTTAAGAAGCTCAGGTGTGAGCGTGCGAACACGCGCGGTGCGGTTCTCCACACCGCGCAAATGTGGGAGAACGACCTCCTGAGTCACTACGACTTCCGAGATACCTTCCTACTCTCGGTGAATTTTTCGGGCAAACATTTCCACGATTGCGACTTCACCGGAGCCGTCTTCAAGTCAGTGCTCACGGTCGGGTGGCGTCCAGACCGCCGCACGATCGAGAACACGAAATTCATCTATACCGAGTACTCAGTCGAAGAACGCGTTGGTCCGACCGGTTCAAAGATCCGTGTATACACGCCGGTGGCAGACAGTCGCGTGCCGGTGGAAGGGGAATTTGGAAAGGGAGAGCACGCCGGCTTCACCATCATTTCGTACCTCCGCCAGCCCGTTCGCTTCAACCTTGCATTGAATGTCCCTCCCGTCCTTCGGACCGCAGTCTCCAACTACCTACAGTTCTTCGGCGACTTTGTGAAGGTGACGCAGGGTGTGCCGGTGGAGCTGCGAACGAGGCTTGAAGGCACTAAGCTGCGGGTTGAGTTCCTTGCGGAATCAGAGCAGGACCTCGCAGCAATCAGAGAAGCCTTCGAGGAGTATCGTCAGACGGCGGGTCTCGATTTCGAACAGCTAAAGCTGCGTATCAAGTTTGCTACTCACGTGCCGCCGGTTGAGCAGAAGCTCTTTCTAATGAACTTAGAGGCGCAGCTGAATCAGCTTCGCACCCAGCTGACATATACGCAGGCTCTGTTGTCCAAATCAGAGGAATATCAGCAGCTTTTAAAGCGCGTACTCGACGCGTCGCGATCTCCTGCCGGTCTTCTCGAGCCAGTTGTTTTGCCGCCAGCGGCAAGTGTAACCACGACCGCTGAAGAGACCGCGAGACCGCTTCGCCTGGTCTACAGCTATTCACACAAAGACGAAGGTTTGCGTGACGAACTCGAAGCGCACTTAGCAATGCTCAAGCGCACCGGCTTCATCACGCCATGGCACGACCGCCGGATCATCGCGGGCCATGATCTCGACCCGGAAATCGACCACGCGTTTGCGACGGCAGATATCGTCCTGCTGTTGGTCAGTGCAGACTTCCTGAACTCCGATTATTGCTTCGATAAAGAAGTGAAAACCGCGGTGGAACGACATCACAGACGCGAAGCTCGAGTGATTCCGATTCTGTTGCGGTTGTGCGACTGGAAGGCGGCTCCATTCGGCGGCATCATTGGATTACCGAAAGACATGCGCGCGGTAACTACTTGGAAGGATCGCGACGAAGCGTGGACGAATGTCGCAGAAGGGATAAAGAGCGCCGTTACTGAACTATTGCGGGGGCGGGAAGACTGGTTCAATCACAGTTGAGTGGGGGAACATTCGCAGCGCCTTCACGACTACTCCTGTCGGCGCAAGTTCAACGATATTGAACGAAGATGAGCGCCTGCATCTTGGAGCTGATTGGCTTCATTGCTTCGACATCGAAGCCGCGGAAGGGATCGAGGTGACAGGCGGCGAAGGCAGGCCGGACGCTTCGCTAATACGGTCCGCGGGAGCCTCGACGTTGGAGGCGCTCGTGGCTACGATGAGCGCATGAACCGCGTTTCGGGTTTTGTCTCGCTGCACCCTTACTTCAAGGTCCCGCCGGACAAGCTGCAGATGTTGAAGGAGGTGTTGCCCGAGTTTGTCGCGAAGACGCGCGAGGAGACGCAGAATCTCTTCTACGAGTTCAGCATCAATGGCGACGAAGTGTTTTGCCGGGAGGGCTACCTCAACGCGGACGCGTTGCTCCTGCATCTTGGGAATGTGGCCGCGATGCTCGAGGCGACGATGAAGCTCGCGGAGCTGATCCGCATCGAAGTGCATGGGCCCGCGGCGGAGCTGGAGAAGCTCAAGGGACCGCTCGCGCATCTGAATCCTGCCTGGTTCGTCCTGCATCGCTGCTAGTTGCATCGCTGGGAGCGCGAATAAGGTTGGACAAGATGAGCGCTTACACACTGGAGCCGGTCGGTTTCATCCGTTCGACTTTGAAGACACGGGAAGAGGCGCCGCGTCAGGGAGCGGAAGGCGCACCGGATGCGTGGCTCGAGATCGAGCCGCAGTTTGCCGATGCACTCCTGGGCATGGAGGTCGGTCACGAACTGATCGTCATCACGTGGATGCACCAGGCGGATCGTGGTGTGCTGAAGAATCATCCGCGGAGCGATGAGAGCCGCCCGCTGACCGGCGTGTTCTACACCCGCTCACCGGCGCGACCGAACCCGCTCGGGCTGCATCCCGTGACGGTGCGTGAGATCGACGGCAGCCGGGTGAAGATCGGCCCGATCGAGGTCTTCGACGGCACGCCCGTGGTGGACATCAAGTCAGCCTCGACGCGCGCTGACCACTGACGGCGCGGAGTTGAAATTCATCTTCGCGCCCCGCTTTGCCACACTAGACGTGATTCAGGGATAGCACGCCATACGCTGTTCCTGCACTGGAGCCGGCTGGCTTTTCGCGTGTCCAGCTGCGAGCGAGATGCGGGCCTTGACATGCAACCATATGGTTGCATATCGTCTCCGCATTGGATGCAGTCTTCAAAGCCTTGGCCGACCCGAGCCGCCGACGCTTGTTGGATGAGTTGCACAGGAACAACGGACAGACGTTGTCGGAACTGTGTGAGCATCTGGAGATGAGCCGGCAGGCGGTGACGAAGCACCTGGTTCTCCTGGAGAAGGCGAACCTCGTCGCCACGGTCTGGCGCGGGCGGGAGAAGCTGCATTTCCTCAATCCGGTGCCGCTGCACGAGATCTCCGAGCGCTGGATTCGCAAATACGAACGCCGCCGCCTCCAGGCGCTGAGCGAGCTGAAAAGAGGTCTCGAAAAAACCAAATAGACACCATGGAAAAAAGCACATTCGTTTACGTCACCTACATCCGCACCACACCCGAGAAACTCTGGCAGGCGCTGACTGAGCCCGAGTTCACACGGCAATTCTTCTTCGGAATGGTGATGGAAACGGACTGGCAGGTCGGCTCCGCCTGGAAAACCGTTGGCTCAGACGGCGAGGTCAAAGACAGCGGCGAGATCATTGAGATCGATCCTCCCAGGCGACTGGTCCTGAAGTGGCGCAACGAATTCAAACCCGAGATGAAAGCCGAAGGCGATTCGCGCATGACCTACGAGCTGGAGCAGCAGGGCGAAATGGTGAAATTCACCGTCCTCCACGAGATGGACAAAGGTGAATCGAAGTTGATCCGCGCGGTCTCGAACGGCTGGCCGATGATCCTCTCGAGCTTGAAGAGCCTGCTCGAAACCGGCGAGTCGCTGGAAGAGACGCGGACGTCCTAGCGAGCTAACGCAGCCGGCGAGCAGATCCCTCTCGCCGGTTTCATCGCTCGCGAATTCAGCCTGTGCTCGGCGACGGCGAAGGATGTCCGCGATTGGCGCCTCCTCCGTTCTCTGCTGAGATGGGAATTCCCCTAAGGTCTATTCTCCGCACGGAGGCGCTCGCTATTATGACAACAAGATTCATCTCTCTCCTGATCGCGCTCAGCACGATGGGCGCGGCCACGCTGCTGGCCCAGCAAGAAGCTACAAAGCCGGCGACGGCGGGGACGCTGACGCTGGATAAAAAGACATACACGCTGAAGCAGACGCTGGCCTATGAGACCACGATCGATAACGAAGATGCGATCGCCGTGGACCTTGAG
>JALYXP010000323.1 GCA_030947045.1 Verrucomicrobiota bacterium
TCACCGTCCATTGCGCCGCGCTTTCGCCGACGCTGCTCGAGAGCGAGCTGTTCGGGCACGAGCGTGGCGCGTTTACCGGCGCGCATGAGCGACGCATCGGACGTTTCGAGCAGGCAAATGGCGGCACTATTTTCCTGGATGAGATCGGCGAAATCGACCAGAGCACGCAGGTAAAATTGCTGCGCGTGATCAGCGAAGAGCGCGCCTTCGAACGCGTTGGCGGCAACCAGTTACTAAAAGCCGATGTGCGCCTGGTCGCGGCAACGAACAAGGATCTCACGAAGCTGGTGAAAGAAGGAAAATTCCGCGACGACCTCTACTTCCGGCTCAACGTGGTGCACATCACAATGCCGCCGTTGCGCGAGCGGAAGGAAGATATCCCGTTGCTCGTGCGCGGCTTCCTCAAACACTTCTGCAAGGTGAACGAGAAGCCGTTGCTGGAGATTACGATCGAGGCGATGAACACGCTGCTCGCCTATGATTGGCCCGGCAACGTGCGGGAGCTGCGCACCGCGATCGAGCATGGCGTGGTCATGGCCAGCGGACCGAAGATTTCGCTGCGCGAATTGCCGATGCCGATTCGCCAATCCGAAGGCGCAGGGGTCGCGAGCGGGGTGGGAATTTCATCGAAGCCGTTCGCGGATAAGACGAGTCCGCTCGACTTGCATGAGACGGAGCGGAGGTTGATCGCGCAGGCGCTGGCGACGACGAACGGCAACATCACCGCGGCTGCGAAAAAGCTCGGAATTAGCCGTCGAACTTTGCACCGAAAGCTAAATGAAATGAACGCCGGGCGCGCGGAAGTCGAGAGCAGTCCGGCACCCTAGACGTTTTCCGGTTTACGAACCGCGGCCACCGCGTTTGAATCACCGCGTGGCTCAGCCCAATAAACTTTTCGGCACCGACGGCGTGCGCGGCGTCGCGAACGTAGAGCCAGTCACGGCCGAGACTGCGCTGAAGCTCGGCCGGGCCGCCGCACACATATTCACGCAGTTGAATCCGCGCACGTTGCCCGCCGGCGCGCGGCCGAAGATCGTGCTGGGCAAAGACACGCGGCTGTCCGGTTACATGCTCGAGAACGCGCTCGTCGCCGGCATTACTTCGCTCGGCGTGGATGTGCTCATCATCGGACCGCTGCCGACACCGGGCGTCGCTTACATTACGCGGTCGTTGCGCGCCGATGCGGGCATTGTTCTCTCAGCGTCGCATAACGCGTACGAAGACAACGGCATCAAATTTTTCCGACACGACGGCTACAAACTCGACGACGCCGTCGAACAACAAATCGAGCAGCTGGTGTTCAGCGGCGAGATCGATTCCGTTCGTCCGACCGCCGGAAGAATCGGGCGTGCCACGCGCATCGACGATGCGCTGGGGCGTTACGTCGAATTCGCGAAAGCGAGTTTTCCGCGCGGGATGTCGCTCGAGAAAATGAAGATCGCGGTCGATGTCGCGAACGGTGCGGCCTACAAGTCTACGCCGTGCATCCTGCGCGAACTCGGCGCCGATCTGACCGTTGCGCACGACGAGCCGAACGGCACAAACATCAACGCGAACTGCGGCAGCACGCACCCCGAGGAAATCCAACGCGTGGTCCGCGAAAGCGGCGCCCAGATCGGGATCTCAAACGATGGCGACGCCGACCGCGTGTTGCTTTGCGATGAAAACGGCGAAGTCGTTGATGGCGACGAAGTTCTCGCGATCGCCGCGCTCGATCTGTTGAAATCCGGGCGGCTGCGCGACAACACGCTCGTCGCGACGGTGATGAGCAACTTCGGACTCGACGAAACACTTGCGGAAGCAGGCGGCTCTGTGACGCGGACGAACGTTGGCGATCGTTACGTGATCGAAGAGATGATCCGGCGCGATCTGAACCTCGGCGGCGAGCAGAGCGGCCACATGATTTTTCGCGACTTCAGCACCACTGGCGACGGCATCGTGAGCGCGTTACAGATCCTGCGGATCATGAAGTCGACCGGCAAACCGCTTAGCGAATTGAAACGTTGCCTAACGAAGTATCCGCAGGCGCAGCGAAACCTCCGCGTGAAACTAAAGCCGCCGCTTGATGAGCTCTCTGCTGTGATGAAACTCGTCAGCGAAACCGAGGCGGAACTGAAGGGCAAGGGCCGCGTGCTGCTCCGCTATTCCGGCACCGAACCGAAGATTCGATTACTGATCGAAGGACGCGAGCTCAAGCAGATCGATCACCACGCTGATCGGATCGCCGACGCGATTCAGACCGCGATCGGCGCCAGCTGAGACATGGAGCTGACGAAAGTCATCGAAGCGCTGCTCTTCAGCGCGCAAAAGCCGCTAACGGCGCGTGAGTTGCTCGCCGCGGTCAAAGGCGCGGGCGAGGATGCCGAGCTGGCGCCTAACGAGTTTGCGCGG
>JALYXP010000060.1 GCA_030947045.1 Verrucomicrobiota bacterium
TTAATTTCGAACCCTGGCAGCGCGGCCGCGTTTCATCGACCCAGACGTGAACCGCGAGTCCGCTATCATGCGCCGCGTAGATCGGCGCGGTCGCCGAGCCATGATCGACGAACGCGAGCCAGCCGGCGTTGCAATGGGTAAGGACATTTACACGCTTCGTACCCTTCCGCTGCGCGATCTCCTGAAGCAGCTCGAGCCCATGCTGCCCGATGCGACGACAATGTTCCGCATCCTCAGCGGCGATCGCGCAGGCTGTGTCTAGTGCGACCGCGATCTTTTCCTCCACGGTGATCACCCGCGCGATCGCCGCAAGTTGCCGGTCAATCGCCCACGCGAGATTGACCGCTGTCGGGCGTGTCGCTTTTAGTTGCATCGCGGCCTGCTGCAGATCGGGACCAGACGACGACGCCTCCAAGGCAGCCAGATACATCCCGTATCCCGCCGCGGCTCCGATCAGCCCAGCGCCACGCACGTGCATGTCACGAATAGCTGTCGCCATCTGCGCCACGGTCGCGATCTCTTCGATCACAAACCGGTGCGGCAGCGATCGCTGATCGATGATCTGCACGATCCGCTGGTCAGCGTCGCTCAGCCAGATGGTCTGGAAATGTTTGCCTCCGACGTTCATGCTTCGTCAGACCTTAACGCGAGCCCCTGGCCCCGTCTCGTACTCCTGCTCGGCAAAGCCGCGCGGTTTACAAACGGCTCGCGGTGGACATATTCCCCGTCCCGATGTCGATCCTGCTCAACGTCCTCCTGGTTTTTTACGTGATCATTACCGTGTTGATGATCCTGATCATCCTCATGCAACGCCCGAAAAGCGAAGGCCTCGGGGCGGCCTTCGGCGGCGGGGTCACGGATAATCTTTTCGGCGCCCAGACAAGCAACGTGCTCACTAAAATCACCGGCTGGCTCGCAGGCACATTTTTCTTCCTGACGTTCGCGTTGTCAGTCGCTTACGCGCATCGCTCCGGCGGATCAGGCGCATTGCGCCAGGAGCTGATGAAAACCGCGCCGCCGGTCAGCGCAACCAGCCCGGCTCCGGGAGCTTCCGTCGCACCGTTTATGCCGGTTGACGGTCTGGCGGCAGGCGCTGCTCCAGCTGGCGATCAAGTTCCTCCAGCGGCAGTGCAGGCCAACTCGCCTACCGGCGCTGACATGGCGGTGGGAGCAGTTGAGCCGGTCCCGCCTCCAGGGAACACAGTCGCGCCAAACGCATCTGCGTCTCCCGGTAAGCCCTAGCCAAGGGCTCAGCGGTCGAGGTCGTAGTTAGCGCCGTCGGCTAAGCGCCGCTCGGCATGCCTTCCGGCTTCGCACCGGCCTTTTCGTTCAACGCCTGCGTAAACTCCTGCAGGCTGGTAACGATCTGCGGCGCTTTCGTGAGCACCGTGCTGGCGAGCTTCTCCGAATAGTCCGGGCGACGCTGCGACATTTCGGATAACGCCATCATTACCGCGAGGGCGTTATTGATGGAGTGCTTGATCTCGCTGAATTTCTTCTGCAGGACGACGATCTCTTCCTGCGAAATGGTGCGTTCTTGTTCAGGCATGAGCGGGGGCGAAAGGTCTGGAGAAAAGAACCGGTTACTGCTTAGTTGACCGGTTCGACCTTTGTCGTTCCGATGCCTGCAGAAACTATCAAGATCAGTGGTGCGCGCCAGCACAATTTAAAGAATCTCCATGTCGAGATTCCGCGCGAAAAGCTGGTGGTCATCACCGGGCTGAGCGGCTCCGGGAAGTCGTCGCTCGCTTTCGATACCCTCTACGCGGAAGGCCAGCGCCGGTATGTCGAGAGCCTGTCGGCTTACGCTCGGCAGTTTCTCGACAAAATGGAGAAGCCAGATGTCGACTTCATCGAAGGATTGTCGCCGGCAATTGCAATCGAGCAGCGGAGCGCCGGAGCGAACCCGCGCTCGACGATCGCCACGACGACTGAGATCTACGATTACCTGCGCGTGCTGTACTCGGCGATCGGGCAGCCGCACGATCCTGTTACTGGTCAGGCGATTCACCGGCAGACCGCGCAGCAAATCGTGGATCAGATTCTCGCTTACGAACCCGAGACGAAGATCGTCCTGCTGGCGCCGATGGTGCGAAACGAGGCAGGCGAATTCCGCGACGTGATCGAGAAGGTAAAGCGCGAGGGGTTCGTGCGCGTGCGCGTCGATGGCCAGATCCACGAGCTCGGTCAACCTGAACCGATTCGACTGAAGAAGACCGGACGGCACACGATCGAAGCCGTAGTGGATCGCCTGGTCGTGAAAGACGGCATTCGGACGCGGTTAGCGGATTCGATCGAAACATCGCTGAAGTGGGGCAGTAACCGCGTGGTGATTCTCCGCCAGGCATCGGGCGCGCCTGAGTGGGAAGAGGTTCGCTACTCGACCGATTACGGAAATGCGGACAGCGACTTTTCGTTAGGCGAGCTGACACCGAAACACTTCTCGTTTAACAGCCACTTCGGCGCGTGTCCGTCGTGCCATGGACTCGGCACCGAACTTGTGGTCGACGTGAACCTGATGATTTCGGACCAGACGAAGTCGATCGCTGACGGTGCCATCGTGCCATGGCGACGCGGCACCAAGCGCATGCAGTCCTACTATAAGACGTTGCAGACCGCGCTTGTGAAGCACTTCGGTGTGGACGACTTCATTCCGTTCTCGGATCTACCTAACGAGTTCAAGACCGCTCTGTATTACGGCACCGGCGACCAAGCAATTCCGATGAGTTTCGGCGCGAGCGGGAAAGCAGAGAAAACAGCCAAGCCGTTTGAAGGTCTCGTGCCGCAGATGCAGCGGCTCTACGAGGAGACGGAAAGCGAGTTCACTCGCAATCGCATCCGCACCTTCATGACACGAGTCCCGTGTCACACTTGCAACGGCGCACGGCTGAAGCCTGAAATTCTCGCGGTCACGATTAGAGACGCCGATGAGCGGCAGCTGAACATTCATGAATTTTCCGAGCTTACGATCGCGGCCGCCAGCAGCTATGTCGGCCAGCTATCACTGAGCGAGCAGCAGCGGCACATCGTCACGGATGTGCTGCGCGAGATCGAGTCGCGCCTCCGCTTCCTTCTCGAGGTGGGACTAAATTACCTCACGCTGAATCGCGAGAGCGGCACCTTATCGGGCGGCGAAGCGCAGCGCATCCGCCTCGCTACGCAGATCGGTTCCGGGTTGGCCGGCGTTCTCTACGTGCTGGACGAGCCGAGCATCGGACTGCATCAGCGGGATAACGCGCGCCTTCTCGGCACGTTGCATCGGCTGCGCGATTTAGGTAACTCCGTCATCGTGGTCGAGCATGACGAAGATACCATTCGCGCCGCTGACCACATTCTCGATCTCGGGCCTGGTGCAGGGCCGCGTGGCGGTGAACTGGTCGCGCAAGGGACACTCGAACAAGTGCTCCGCGCGAAGAACTCACCGACGGCTGACTACCTGTCCGGCCGCGCGCGGATCGAGATTCCGAAACGGCGAGTGGCGCCCCGGTCAAGCATCGCTAGTTCTGAAGGTTGGCTGACGCTGGTCGGTGCAAACGAAAATAACCTGAAGAATGTCACCGCAGCTTTCCCGCTCGGCTGTTTCACGTGTGTCACTGGCGTTTCCGGAAGCGGCAAGTCGACGCTGGTCGATGACACATTACGGCGGGCACTCTTTCGACACTTCTATAACTCGAAAGATAAACCGGGTGCGCATTCGGCGTTGCGCGGCCTCGATCAGCTCGACAAAGCGATCGTAATCGATCAGAGCGCAATCGGCCGCACCCCGCGGTCCAATCCTATCACCTACACCGGCGCCTTCACGCCGATCCGTGAGCTATTCAGTCAACTACCAGCAGCGCGCATTCGCGGCTACGATGCTGGCCGGTTCAGCTTCAACGTGAAGGGTGGTCGGTGCGAGAACTGCGAAGGGGGAGGTCTGATCAAGATCGAGATGCACTTCCTGCCGGACGTCTATGTCGAATGTGAAGTCTGTCACGGACGCCGTTACAACCGGGAGACACTCGAGATTACTTACAAAGGCAAAAACATCGCAGATGTCCTCGATCTCACAGTCGATGAAGCAGCGCGCTTTTTCCGCACTGTTCCTGCGGTTTCCGATCGGCTGATAGCACTGCTGGATGTAGGTCTTGGTTACCTCCGCCTGGGTCAGGCGGGAACTACCCTGTCAGGTGGCGAGGCTCAACGCATCAAGCTGGCGACGGAACTCGCGAAACGCGCGACCGGCCGAACGTTCTATATCCTTGACGAGCCGACAACGGGGCTCCATTTCGCCGACATCGAGAAGCTGCTTCAGGTATTAATGAAACTGCGCGACGCTGGGAACACGCTTGTCGTGATCGAGCACAATTTGGAGATGATCAAATGTGCCGATTGGATCATCGACATGGGCCCGGAAGGCGGAGAGCTTGGTGGCGCGATTGTAGGGACCGGAACCCCTGAGAAGATTGCCGCCATCGGCGAGAGCTACACCGGACAATACTTGAAGCCGTTACTCCAACCGAAATCATGATGAAATATGCGTGCGCCGTTTTGCTCACGGCGACTGTGTTGCTCCCCCCTGTAGCATTCTCAGAGGCGTCGGCGGAGCTCGCGGCAGCAATCCAGCCGCTGCGCGACGGGATTCCACAGGTATCGGTGGTGCGTTTACGCGAGTTACTCCGACACGATCTAACAGACTCTGAACGCACAGAAGCAAAGCTGAAGCTTGCCGAAGCTCTCCTCGGAGGCCGGCAACCTAACGAATCGTTAACTCTCCTCGCGGATCCCGCAATCGCGGAGCTGTCGGGTGCAGCATTCCTACGGGGTCAGGCGCAGGCCGCTCTCGGCCAGTGGAAGGAAGCACTGCTTAATTACGAACGGGTTGCTGCCGATGCTGCAACTCCTTTCCAGGCGGATGCGGTGTATGGCGAGAGCGTTGCGTTGCGGGGCCTGGGAAGGAACGACGAAGCGTTGCGTGTTCTCGGTTCGTTGCAGAACGACCCGCGCTGGTCAGTTCTGACGCGCTTACGCACTGTCGAATTGTTAATCGAAAAGCGCGATCTCGAAGCCGCCCGGCGGCTGCTCGACAAAGTCGTCATGCAGTCGGCGGCGGAAAAGAAAGAGCGTCGCTTCTTGCGTGGCCGCATCGCTCTAGCTGAAAACAATCGCAGCCGCGCGATCGAACTTTTTAAGTCAATCTTAAAGGCGCCGCGGGGCGCCACTCATAGCGTGGTAATTGCATCTTTGCTCGCGATAGCTGACGCACACCTTCAATCGAAAAGACCGGGCAGCGGCGAAGACTTCCTCGAAGATTTTATCGAACATCACTCGAACGACCCCGACCTGCCGAAGCTCTTCGCGAAGCTCGATCAACTCTATGCCGCCGAGCGCAGGCAATCGCGTCATGATCTCGGTCGCTGGGCGAAAGATGAGGCGCAGCCGCGACGTTCGTTATCGCTTTGGTACCTGGCCCGAGCAGAGCTCCGGCTGGATCATCGCGACCTCGCGCTGGCCGCTTTCCAGCAGCTGGAGAAAAGTGAATCACCGCTGGCCGAAGCCTCTCTGGAGCACGCACAAATTGAGGCTCAAGATGGCCGCTTCGACGAGGCGGCGCGAGTGCTGAGTGCAGCCCGGCAGTTCCCGTCGGCGGCGCCGATTCTTGATCGCATCAACATGCTCGCCGGCGAAATCGAATACCGTGTGCAACACTTCGATTCAGCAGCTCGCACGTTCGCGCAGGTCGCTGACAGCGCCTCGCCGTATGGGCGTGAGGCGAGATACGATCTCTCGTTAGGCTGGCTGGAGCAGGGCGCTTCCAGGCAATTCGCGGCCGCAACCGAGAAGCTGGCTCAGGAGCCCGGCGGCTCGGACGACGTTGCCAATTTATTGCTGGAGCAAGCGCTGGTTCAGGCTGCGCGCCAGCAGAAGGAGGCCGGTGAGTCATTGCAGAAATTCATCCGTGATTTCCCTCGGCACGCGCGCACGTCCGAAGCGTGGGTCGCTCTCGCCGAGCTGGCGTTCCATGCCGTACCACCGCGAATCGATGAGGCTGTCGCTGATCTTCGCCATGCCGCCGAGAGCCATCCGACAGCTGCAGCGGCGGAACGTGCTGACTATCTCGCGATCTGGATCGATGACGCGGGCCCGGCCTCCGATGGCACAAAGGTGATCGACTCAGCGACGCAGTTTCTGCAAAAA
>JALYXP010000354.1 GCA_030947045.1 Verrucomicrobiota bacterium
AAACGCCGCGACCGCGCAGCGCGGCATCAATCGCTTGGTATGCGACGTTGATTCTCATCCCGCTCTTAACCGCGGCGGGTCTCTTCTGGTTGCGTCACGCGCAACTAGAGCGATCGGCGGCTCGCACAATCAGGAACTACGGAACAGTGCCGGAGTTCCAGCTCACGAATCAAAACGCGCAGCCCTTCGGAAGCGCGAATCTCGCGGGCAAGATCTGGATCGCCGACTTTGTTTTCACGAGCTGCCCCGGTCCTTGTCCGATCATCAGCAGCCGGATGAGCGAGCTGCAGCGGCCGCTCGAAAATTCCGACGTGCATTTGGTGACCTTCAGCGTTGATCCGGAAACGGACACACCCGCGGTACTGCGGGACTACGCGGAGCGTCTACATGCGAAGCCCGGCCGCTGGGATTTCCTCACCGGTGAAAAGAGCGCGATTTACCGCCTAACGAGCGAGGGTTTCAAGCTCGCGGTCGTGGAAGGCGCGGGCGACGAAGGTCAGCTCGTGCATAGCACGCGCGTGGTGCTGGTGGATCGGCGCGGAGCGATCCGCGGATACTATGATATCACTGCGGCTGATGGCGTAACGACGCTACTCGCGGACACAAGCAAGCTGCTGCGCGAGCAACCGGCACCGCGTTGACGCGCGTTAGCGGTTATCTTCGAACCAGCTGACAATCTTGTAGTTGTTGACCAGGCCGCTGGCGCCGAGTGCCTCGTCGTAGTGCAGATCAGTCACGCCGTTCATCTTCACGGTTTTACCGACGAACGATCCGTAAACGCTGCCGCGCGTTCCGCCATTGTTCACCTGCACGTCGAAGCCCGGGGCGTAGACCGCAGCACTCAACTGTGAGTTCCCGCCAATCGCGAAATTCCTCACCGTGCCAGCCGGCGGCGTGATGCCGTAGAGTTGCAGATCGCCGGGCTTGTTGTTGGTGTTGACGACGCCGTTTCCGGCGATGCTCACGTTGCCTGCAAAGTAGATTTTTGCGCGCACGCCAGGATTCAACACCACCGAAGCGTTTCCCGTTACATTCACATCGCCCGAAACATAAATCTCCACATAAGAAGGGCTTCCATCCGCGTTGCCTGTCAGCGTCAAGGTCTGGTTACCGGACATCGTCACGGAACTCAGAACGTAGCGGGAGGCCGCTGATCCTTCCGTCGAGCTGGCGGCGAGCGTCGCGGTTCCGCTTACCAGTGAGGGCGTCGCGTTGACCGACGGCCAGCTCGGCGCGGCGATTGGGATCGGCTCTTGATAGAAGTCATCGCGTTGTATTCCGGTGACATTGGCAACGCCGCTGACGGTGCCGGAATTCGTCGCGACATCGCCATAGACGTGTGCATTTCCGGCATTAAGGATCGTGCCGTCGGTCGCGATGCTGCCATTCTGCTGCCGCTTTGTGACGTCGTAGAGGCCGTTCGTCGACTTCGCGGTATCACGCGAATCGTAGCTATCGATGATAATATTCTGATCGGTCAGGTCGAGAGCGCCGACGGCCATGATCGCCAGGTCAAACGCTGACGCCGGCCGCACGATTGCTTCCACGCGACGCGCTACAATTGGCCCATTGGTGAGTTGGTGTGACGTGAGAATGCCGTTGGTGAATCGGTCCATCTGCAGGCTGACCTTGCGCAGCCGCGTGTCCTGTTTGTTGTCAGCTGCGCGGGCCGGGCCGATCAGAGGCATCGTGCCAGTCGCACGGACGCGGTAATACTGCCACGAGTTGGCGGGATCCTTCAGCTGCAGTGGCGCGTCGACGTTCACCTCAATCGTCATCGGGGTGCCGACGAGGCCGGCGTTCGGCACAGTCGATATGCCATAGCTGGTGACGCCGTTTCCCGGGGTGTTGTTCCAGTTTTGCCAGGCGTAATTCGGCGCGGGATAGAGCGACTTGCGCAATTCCGCGATCGCGAGATCGACACCAGATTCGGCGGCGAGCAACGACTCCTGCCATGTCGCGGTGTGCAAGGCGTTGTGATACTTCGAGGAAACTACCTCTAAGAGTTGCGCGGCAATGAGCGACAGCACGGTGATCACGCAGAGCGTCCAGATGAGTGCGCTGCCGGACTGCCTGGCCACTGGTCGCCGCATCAGTAAACGCCGCGGTTATTCCGCAGCAGGGTGGTGTTGTAAAAGGCGGTGGCCTGCCGGACCTCGGCCGACGCACCGGCAGAGCGGTAAATCGGGTTAAAGGTGATGGAGGTTTTGATGACTTTGCCGAGATCGGACGGCTGAAAGATAAAGTCCTGCACGTCGTAGGCGAGCGGGGTTGGAGCGTCTGCTCCTTCCTGACGATAGATTGTCGAATTAGCGAGGTAGTAATGGACCTTAACCGAGCTGCCGGCGGTGCCGTAGTAAACGCCGCCAGCGCCATCGAGCGTCGGCGTCTGGACCGAATGTGCCGGAGTCGAATCGTAGTAACACGGGATGTAAATCGAGACGTCGTTTGCTTGCGGCGGGTCGACCTTTACCGCGCGCCGGAAATCGAGCGCGAGGTAATCCGAAATCCGCATCTGGTCGGCGTGATTGTTCGCGAAGTCGGTCGTCGCGGCGTAATTCCGCTTCAGAGCTACGAACCCGAGCATCAATCCCGCTGTCACGGCTGTGAAGATCGACGTCGAGATCATCAGCTCCGCTAAGGCGAAGCCGCTGCGGAATCTGCGTCGCGTGCGCAATTCCATGTGTGCACTCGCTACCATTTCGCGACGCCGCCCTTGGCAAGAATTGCGACTGTCTGGCGTGTCACGGGATCGCCCTTGAGACCACCAGAATAAGCGACAGTCCAGATGACTTTCATTGCGCTTTCGCCAAGCAGGTTCGTATTCTGGTTCACGATCTGGGTGGTGCCGCTGCTGGTGCGGACGATCTGGGTATTGCCGGTGTTTGTGCTGCCGTAGGGCACGAGCGTTAACGTTTCCGTCATGTCCTTGAGGGAGTCCGCTCCCGCCGGCGCCGTGCTCAGCAGGTTTGTGCGCAGCCAGACTGCGTCGGTGATCTGGTGCCAGTTAGCGATGCGAAGGGTCTCGACGCGTTGCTGCAACACTTGGCTGGCACTGCCCGCTTCGCGCGCTGACCGCATGGTCTTCATCGAGGTCATGTTCATCGCGAAGAGGGAGCCGAGGAACATCGCCGAAGTGCAGGCGGCGATCGTTGCTTCGATGAGGCTGGTCCCGGCTTCGCTGCTGTTTTTTGATAGTTGCATGGGGGTGATTGCTTTCCACCCCGTAACACAGCATTGGACGTGCCTATCTTATAGATTCCATAACACACTCGCGTCGGCACTCTCGACGGTGAGAAAAAGGACGCTGTCGTCGCGCTATTGCGAAATACCCTACGGTTTCGTCTCAACTCTGAGACGAATAAGCGTTCAGGCGCTGTCTGGCCGGTCGCCTGCCAAGACCGGTTCTTCCTCCGACACGATTCGCAGGTAGTCTCGATATTCCCCCTTCGGCAGTCGGTCGATAGTGGCGTTCAGTTCCCGCTGATCGATGAAGCCCTTCCGGAACGCTACCTCCTCCAGACACGCAATCTTCATCCCCTGGCGATGTTCGATCGTCGCGATGTAGTTGCCCGCTTCGAGCAGACTTGTCTGCGTCCCTGTGTCCAGCCAAGCCATTCCCCGGCTGAGAAGCTTCACATTGAGTTCGTTGCGATCAAGGTAGATGCGGTTGAGATCGGTAATCTCCAGCTCGTCTCGTGGTGACGGCTGCAACGCGCGGCAAAAATCGACCACACGCTCATCGTAAACGTAGAGACCGGGCACCGCGTAGTGGCTTTTCGGCTGCGAGGGCTTCTCTTCGAGGCTGATGGCGCGACCGTCGGGACCGAACTCGACGACGCCGTAGCGTTCGGGATCGCGCACTTGGTAACCAAAAACACACGCGCCGTGTTCCACTTGGAGGGCTTGGCGGTAAAAATCGAGCTTACCGTAGAAGATATTGTCGCCGAGGATCAATGATGCGCCCGAACCGTCCAGAAAATCGGCCGCGATGAGGAAGGCCTGCGCGATACCTTCCGGCTTCGGCTGAATGGCGTACTCGATGCGAATGCCAAAACGCGAGCCGTCACCAAGGTAATCCTCCAGCATCGGCAGATCCTTGGGTGTCGAGATGATCATGACCTCGCGCAGTCCTCCGAGCATAAGGGTCGCGAGCGGGTAACAGATCATCGGTTTGTCGTAGACCGGGAGCAGCTGTTTGCAGACGATCTTGGTAAGCGGATAGAGCCGCGTGCCAGCGCCGCCGGCGAGGAGAATTGCTTTTTTGTTCATGATTGGGTTAGCCCCAGCGAAGTAACAGGTCGGACCACTCTCGCCAAAGCTTGGAGCGTCCAGCAAGATCGATTCCGACGCTTTTTAACAGCCGCAGTGAAGGGGCGCTGGAGCTATCCCGAAGAAAAGTGCCGTCCAGGCCATCGGCAAGCTTCCGATCTCCAACACGTCCGCCAACGCACTCGGCAAGTGCAGATCTGATACTGGCCGCTGGAAGAGCGGCCTTGGCCTCAACCGCAGCGCTGATCGTGACGTCGCAAAGCTCCTTCAACATCACGGCGCAAAGCAGCATGCGCGAACTGGTCGCGTGCACGTGCGTGATGTTGTGCTGACGCAGCATCGGCCGGAGTGCGATAACGTAGCGCGCTTGCTGGAGGAAC